>JBEBSN010000036.1:0-25581 GCA_040394295.1 Microbacterium sp. | reverse complement strand
TGCTCGACGACGACCCGAGCTACGTATACCCGTACTACACGGAGCACGGGATCCTTCTCTAACCTGCGCCTCGCAGAACGACCCCAGCCGACTGGCTGGGGTCGTTAGTTCTCGTGGGGCTCGGTGGTCATTCCCGGCGGGCCGCTGCCATCGTCTCGGCCTCGCGTGCCTCGAGGTACGCATTCAGGGCGGCGACGCGGTACCGGACGGCCCGACCCTCCTTCAGGTACGGCGGGCCCGACTTGCGGTGACGCAGGACGGCGAGTGCCTCAGGCGTCGTGCCGAGATAGATCGCAGCCTCGCTCGGGACGAGGACGGCGGGCGTGATGGTGGTCGTAGACATATTGATCCCTAGCAGTGTCGTACCTGCAAGCGGATCGCTGGCCAGTCATCTCAGACTGTCGCTCCAGAGTGCATCGATCGATGCGCCACCTGTAATGAGGGCAAATCGCCCCCTGCCGATTGTCCTATTCTCGGCCGTCTCTGTATGACCCCAGTGTACTCGGACTGACTCAGAATTACAATTCTGATCAGGTCTTTTCATGTGTGCCGGCATTGCTTAAACCCCCGATAATCGCTACGCTTAAGGTATGGCGATGGACGCGAAGAAGACCGGCCGCAGGGCGGCATCGACGAAGCTCGACAAGGGCGAGCACTCGATCGACCGGAACACCCCGACGAACCGCACCCTGAAGGGCCGTGAGGTCATGGTGCTGGATTGGTCGGTCCGCGACATGGCTGGCCGGCTGCACACGAAGCGCTCGCAGGGCGCGACAATCTCGGAAGCCCGCAGCAAGGCCAAGAAGGCGGCGAAGGCGATCTTGGAGACCGGTGGTCAGAAGAGCGACTGGCGAGGCACCGACCAGATGACCCGCTTCATCGACAAGGTCTCGGCCCCTGCGATCACCGAGGCCGGCCATCGTCCCGCCACGGTCTCGCAGTACAAGCGCTCGCTGGCCTACCTCCGTGCAGAGCTGTCGGGCTACTCAATCGCGGACGCGTGGCACTACGACCGTCTCGCTGACGCGCTCTACGCCATCGCTGCCGCCCACAGCGCCGAGCAGGCGCGACAGGCGCGCACGGTACTCGGGCTCTACGTCGGGCAGCCCCTCAAGCGCTACCGGCTCGCAACAGGGAATCCGATCGAGGGTGCGAAGCTTGACCTCGCCAGGCACGCACCGGCGCAGGCCGGCGAGAAGCGCGGGGGAGTGGCGCTCACCCCCGACGAGCAGGAGCGCGTCATCTCTTACCTCCTGACGCTCGACCCCGCCGAGGGCGTCGACGACGTGATCCGTGGCAGGTGGAAGGGCATCCCCGTGAAGCAGCGCCGGAACGCGATCGACCTGACGCTGCTCCACGCAGGCACGGGCATCCGTATTAAGGAGTCGCTGATGCTCGAACGCCGCGACGTCGTCGTGGACGGCGAGCTGATGTTCATCGACATCCGCCCCGAGGTCGCGAAGACCCACATCCCGCGCCGTGCTGCGGTGCTTGACCCACGCATCCAGGAGCACATCGCTGCTCGTCTGGCCGAGACCGTCGAGCTGGGGTCGAACGCTCCGCTGATCGGCGGGCCGGCGAATCCCGCGAAGCGGTGGACGCAGAACGGCTCCTCCGGAGCGGCCGACCAGATCCGCGATCTCTACCCTGAGCTCGCGACGGCCTGTGATGCACCCGCCCTCGGCTTCCAGCGGTCGCACGTCTGGCGCACCACGCTGAACGCCCGCATGGAAGAAGCGGGCATCACGCTCAAGGCGCGAGCAGCCCAGCTCGGCCATGGTGAGGCGGTCAACCAGTCGAACTACACGGCGGGGATCGACATGGTGGGCCTGTCGCAGGCCTATCGAGACCGCCAGACGCTCCTATCTGAGTGATCTTGCTACGGTTACGGCTACGGTCTAGCCGGGTGAACTACGGTTAAGAACAGTGATGCCCAGTAATGATCTCTCTCCAGAAAAGCCCATTTCACGGGGAATATTCACTAGAGCTGACTGGGAACGACAAACGATCGACTCATAATCGTGAGGTCGCGGGTTCAAGCCCCGCTCCTGCTACAGAAACACAGATCGGGCCCGGATTCGTTCGGGTCTTTCTGCATTCTGGGCCAGGCCGTCCCACACCGCTCCGCACTTTCAGGTGCCGAGCGCGGCGGCAGGAGTATCGCCGCGCGTGTGCCACCGCCGGGAAGATCCACCGTAGGGCGGATGTGGCGCCAGCAGTCAGCGCGTAGCGTGGCTTCTCCCTAGCGAGGCAGGAGATCACTGATGGCTACGACGCACGACTCCCCACCGCAGATCGCCGTGTGGTACTTCGTCGGCGCAAGTTTTGTATTCTCGTCGACGACACTGCTGTTTCCTGAGCCGGATCTCTGGCTTCGAGTCGCGACCCTTGTGGTTGGCTTCCTACTGGTCGTCGTGGGCGGAATTCAGCTCGGCGCAGAGCTGCGCCGTCGTCCGAGGAAGAACGACAGCAGCTGACCGTGACGCGCCGCTACCTATCGGAACCATCTCTTCGAAGCGGCGACGATCTTGACCAGCTGATCCGGGTTATTCAACAGGGCGCGGCTCGGCGCGTCAGACAGAAGCCGGTCGAGCAGCCGCTGTGTCGCCGTCAGCGCTCCTCGCCAGTATCCGATGAGGTGGTGCGTGTCGATCCGTACCGTCGTCGTTTCGGTGCCGCGCGTCATCGTCGCCGTACCGGGCTTGGCTTCGAGATCCAGCGTGTCGTGCGCCACGAGCGCCAACACCGACATCGCTACGCCGGCGGTCGCTCCGGGATAGCGAAAACGCGTCTGCGGCAGATTTAGCTGAATCCGACTCACGTCGGCCCATCCGTACGCTGCCACAGTCCGTTCTTCGGCGATGTATCGGATCTCGTCGCGATCGAAGCGGAGGTGGCTGCGTGTCGGGTCTCCGACGATGAGTGCGCTCGCGCTGGAATGGAGGGGACCAAAACGAGTCATGCGTTCGATCCTGCCATCTGGATTCGATGAAGTCCGCAGTCGTGGGCCTCGTGCCCGCTCAGCTCAGCAGTTGCGCGGCCAGTCTGCGCGCCGTGGCCAGGCGTGCCCCCGAACCGTCGATGCCCTGGTGGGCGACGGCGCCTTCCAGAAGCAGGAACACATGCTCGGCTACCGCGGAGGGCGCACCATTGCCGTCTTCCGCGATGAGAGCGTGCAGCCTGTCTCGCACTTCCTGCTTGTGATCTCGTACAACGGCGAAGCCGGGATGGGATGGCGGCAGTTCTGCCGCGGCATTGAGGAAGGCGCAGCCGCGACCGCTGGGGTGCGCATCTTCTGCGTAGGAATCGAAGGCCGTCAGAGCGCGCGGACGCGGTGCGTCGGCTATGCGCGCGTGCCACCTCGCCCACCAGTCGTCGTGGCGGTGCTGCAGATAAGCGACGACGAGTGCGTCCTTCGATCCGAAGCGGTCGTACAGCGTGCGCTTGGTGACGCCGGAGTGCACGGCGATCGTGTCTACGCCAACGGCCGTGATGCCGCGCTGATAGAACAGCTCTGACGCGGCGGCGAGGATCTTGAGCGCGCCGACCGTGAGCTTCTGCCGATTCTCTTCGCTCATCCCGGCCTCCCGACTTCACAGATCAGTGTACTATCGATGAATGACTTCACAGATCAGTGAAGGTGTGCGGCCGATCCGGCTCGCAGCCGCCGGGATCGCGCTGATAGCGGTCAGCTACGGACTGGCGCGCTTCGCCTATGGTTTGTTCGTCCCGGCATTTCGCGAGACGTTCGATCTCGACGCTACGGCAGCGGGTAGCATCGCGGCCGGCAGTTACGTCGCATACTGCATCGGCGTTCTTGTCGCGACGACAGCCACGCCTCGTTTCGGAGCCCGCCTGGTCGCCGTCACCGCCGGCAGCCTCGCCACCGTGGGGACGGGGGTCATCGCCCTCGCGCCCGACGCGATCTTCCTCTCTGTCGGCGTCGTCGTCGCCGGGGCGAGCACCGGTGTCGCCTCGCCGCCGCTCGCGCACGCGATCGCTCACACGGTCGCAGGTGCTGACCGTGACCGCACCCAGACGGTCGTGAACTCCGGAACCGGGCTCGGCGTGATGGTGTCCGGCCCTGTGGCACTCCTCGTTCACGATGAGTGGCGAATCGCCTGGCTGGTCTTCGCCGGCATCGCCGCCGCAGTGACGCTCTGGTGCCTGTTCGCGGTGCCGACCGCGCGTGGCGAGAAGTCGGCATCCGAGCGCTCATCGCACCGACTGTGGCCGCCCGGCGCCACCGGACTGCTGGGGGCAGCCGCAGTGATGGGGGCTGCCAGTGCAGCCGGCTGGACGTTCGGGCAGGACCTTCTTGAGACAGTGGGCGGGCATACCCGAACGTTCTCGACGGTCGCCTGGATCATTCTCGGCGCGAGTGGTCTGCTCGGAGCAGGCGCCGGCGACCTGGCAGCGCGAATCGGCCTACGGCGATCGTGGGCGATGTCGATGATCGCGTTGGCTGCGAGTCTCGTGGCCCTCGCCGCGGCGCCGCAGAACGCAGTGGTGGCCGCGGCGGCGTTCGCCGTGTTCGGTGCGATCTACATCGCGCTGACCGGACTGCTGCTGGTGTGGAGTACGCAGGTCTATGACGGCGCACCCGCCCGTGGCGTCGGGCTGGTCTTTCTTGTACTTGCGCTGGGCCAGGCGGGCGCGGCACCGCTGCTCGGAGTGGTGGCCGACCTCGTGGTGCTCACCGCAGCGTTCTGGCTGTCTGCAGCGGTGGCCGTGCTCGGATCCTTCGTACCGGCGAAGCGAACCTGATCGCGGCTGTGCAGGCGATCATCGGTCGGAGGATGTACATGATGTCAATCAGGCGGACGATGTGCGATCAGAGCGCACGGTGCAACCTGGATATATGAAGAAGAACACGAAACGCACCTACGTGGCCGCGGCATTGCTCGTCTCTGGCGCCACGCTCCTGTCTGGGTGCGCCAGCATCTCCGATCTGCTGAGCAGGGAGATCACCTCGCACTACGACGACAGCTCGTCGCTGGCTGAGGCTGACGCCGCACTGGGCTGGGTGCCCGACGACTCCACTGACATCACGGTTCGTACTCCGACGGACACAGACAGCGGAATCGCGGTGATCTCGCTGACGTCGGAATCGGAGCTTCCCAGCACTTGCGTGGAAGCGCCGCGGAGGTCTGCGCCGATCCTCACGCTCGAGGGCCGCCCCGACATCTACAAGGCCAGTACCGTGATGGTGTGCGGTGACTGGAGCGTCATCGCCTCTGGCGACGGTTGGTACGGCTGGACGCCGAACACCGGGGACGCGCCCGAGTAGATCTGGGACCCGTCTGCGGAGGGTTTCCGCTCTTCACGCGCGCCGGGGGGTCGCGCTGCGGAAGCCGCGCAGGCGCAGACTGTTGCCCACGACGAAGACGCTCGACAGCGCCATGGCCGCGCCCGCGAGCATCGGGTTCAGCATCCCGAGTGCGGCGACCGGTATCGCGGCGACGTTGTACGCGAAGGCCCAGAACAGGTTCGATTTGATGGTTGCGAGTGTCTTGCGCGACAACCGGATCGCATCGACAGCGCTGCGCAGATCACCACGCACCAGCGCGATGTCGGATGCTTCGATCGCGACGTCGGTACCGGTTCCCATGGCGAGTCCGAGATCGGCCTTGGCGAGGGCCGGCGCATCGTTCACGCCGTCACCGACCATGGCAACCACCCGTCCCGATTCCTGCAGGCGCGAGATGACGTCGACCTTCTCCTGCGGCAGCACCTCGGCGATGACCTCGTCGATCCCGACCTCAGAGGCGATCTGGCGCGCGACCGCCTCGTTGTCGCCTGTCAGCAGGATGGGCGACAGCCCCAGCGCCCGAAGGCCCCGGATCGCCTCGGCGCTGGTCGGCTTCACCGTGTCTGCGACGATCAGGATGCCGCGCGCCAGACCGTCCCAGCCCGCCGCGACGACGGTCTTGCCCTCGCGCTCGGCCTTCGCTTTGGCCTCGGCAACAGCCGGTGAGAGCGAAAGGCTCCATTCTGCGAGCAACAACTCGCGCCCGACGACCACGCTGTGCCCGTCGACCACGCCCTGCGCGCCCTTGCCCGCGATGTTCGCGAAGTCGGAGGCCGTCGCGAGCGGTCCGAACGAGCGTGAGGCACCTGCCGCGATGGCCTGGGCGATCGGATGCTCGGAGGCCTGCTCAAGCGCTCCGGCCAGTCGCAGCAGCTCATCAGCATCCGTCCCGTCCTCGGCGACAACGTCGACGAGGGACATCTTGCCTGTGGTGACCGTGCCGGTCTTGTCGAGCACGATGGTGTCGACTCTGCGGGTGGATTCGAGAATCTCCGGGCCCTTGATGAGAATTCCCATCTGAGCGCCGCGACCGGTGCCGACCAGGAGCGCGGTCGGGGTCGCGAGCCCGAGCGCACAGGGGCAGGCGATGACGAGTACGGCGACGGCCGCGGTGAACGCGGCAGCGACCGGGAACCCGGCCAGCAGCCAGCCCACGAGGGCGACCACCGCGATCACGAGGACGACGGGGACGAAGACGCCTGAGATGCGGTCGGCCAGCCGCTGCACCTCGGCCTTGCCGGTCTGCGCTTCTTCGACCAGACGCGCCATCTGCGCCAGCTGCGTGTCAGCGCCGACGCGCGTCGCGCGCACCACGAGGCGGCCGCCGACGTTGACCGTCGCACCGGTGACGGCATCGCGTTCGGCGACCTCCACCGGAACGGACTCACCGGTCAGCATCGACGCATCGACGGCCGACGTTCCCGAGGTGACGATTCCGTCGGTCGCGATCTTCTCGCCCGGCCTGACGACGAACTCGTCGCCCACGGCCAGCTCGGATACCGCGATCTTCGTCTCGATGCCGTCGCGCAACACCGATACGTCCTTCGCTCCTAGTTCGAGCAGCGCGCGCATGGCCGCGCCGGCCTGTCGCTTCGAACGCTTCTCGAAATAGCGCCCCGCGAGGATGAACATCGTCACCCCGGCGCCGACCTCGAGATAGATGTTGGCGGCGCCGTCTGAGCGCGCGAGGGCGAACTCGAAGCCGTGCGTCATGCCCGGCATGCCTGCCGTGCCGAAGAAGAGCGCATAAAGCGACCACAGGAAGGCTGCGAGTGTGCCCATCGAGATGAGCGTGTCCATGGTGGCCGCGCCGTGGCGCAGATTCGTCCACGCGGCGCGGTGGAAGGGGAACGCGCCCCATACGATCACAGGGGCAGCAAGTGCCAGCGAAGCCCACTGCCAGTAATTGAACTGCAGCGCCGGAATCATCGCCATCGCAATCACCGGAACAGTGAGAATCGTCGACACGATCAAGCGCTGCCGCAGCGAGGCCCCCTCGCGGTCGACCGGATCTTCGGCGTCATCGGGGGCGGCGGTCTTGGGCGCGGGAAGAGCTGCCGTGTACCCGGCGCGCTCGACCTCGGCGATGAGCAGTGCAGGATCGTACGCTGCCGGCACCGTCACCTTCGCCTTCTCCGTGGCGTAATTGACGGATGCCGCGACACCTTCGAGTTTGTTCAGCTTCTTCTCGATGCGCATCGCGCAGGACGCGCACGTCATTCCGCCGATCGTGAGATCGATGCTCTCGCCACTGCCCGCCGTCGTCATGATCGCTCGCTCAGACGCGCTCTGCTGAGTAGCCGGCCTCGTCGACCGCAGCGAACACGGCGGCATCGTCGATCGGCTCAGATGCCGTGACGACGAGCGAGCCGGACTCTGCGCTGACCTGGATCTCGTCGACGCCGGGAATCTGACTGACTTCTTCACGCACTGACATCTCGCAGTGGCCGCAGGTCATGCCGGTGACGCGGTACTGGGTGGTGTTCATCGTCTGCTCCTTGTCGTGGGGTACACCTACGATAACAGATACCCCCATGGGGTATTCCCGACGCGAAGAAGTCGCACGTGCGAGGATGGCCGCATGACGAAATCCACCGCTGATCTCTATGACGAGTTCGAAGACGACCTCCAGTCGGTCTCGCTTCAGCTGCGCTCGTTCGGCGCACGCGACGCTTTCGACGGTCCGGTCCGCACCATCCGCTGCCTCGAAGACAACGCCCTCGTGAAGTCGACGCTTGCGACTCCAGGAGCCGGGGCCGTGCTCGTCATCGATGGCGGAGGATCGCTGCAGACGGCGCTGATGGGCGACCTGATCGCGGCGTCAGCGGTCGAGAACGGTTGGGCAGGCGTCGTCATCCATGGCGCGATCCGCGACAGCACGACGATCGACGGCCTCGATCTCGGCGTGAAGGCGCTGGGAACGAACCCACGCAAGAGCAGCAAGCTCGGCACGGGGGAGGTCGATGTTCAGCTGGAGTTCGGGGGAGCCGTCTTCCGCGTGGGCGCCCACCTCTACAGTGACGCAGACGGCATTCTCGTCGAACGCTGAGCGCCGCCGCGGGCACCGGCACGTGTCTAAAGCGCGCTGCCCATCCCGGCCGTGACGAGGATCGGCCGATGATCACTCGACTTCTGCGGCAGCGTCTGGATGCTGTCGATCGCGAAACCGTTCGAGGTGGCGAAGTCGTAGTGGCCTTTGAAGACGCGATACCTCGTGTACGTGCGGTCGTCGCTCAGCGTCAGCGTGTAGCCGTGATCGCGTACGGTCTGGCCGAGATGCTCCTTGAACACGGGGTAGTTGTAGTCGCCGACCATGAGAACCGGCAGTCCCCGGCCCATGCTCTCCAGCTCGGTGAGTGCTGTGCGGATCTGGTTTCTGCGCAGTGAGTTCAGCGCCGTCAGCGGCGCCGCATGAAACGACGCCACAATCAACTCTCTGCCGTCGTCGATGTCGTGCAGACGAACTCCGAGCACCCGTTCGTGGGCCGGTTTCAGCATGCGGACGTGCAACGACTTCTTCAGAACGAACGTGCGGATGCCTTTCAGCTCGAACGTGTTCGCGCGGTAATACAGCGCCAGCCCGAGCCGGTTGCCCTGGGTGGCGTCGGCGAGGACGAGACCGCCGATGTCGTCGGGCAGCACCGAGACGTCACATTCTTGCAGGCAGAGGATATCGGGCTCGTGCTGCGCGACGAGCTCTTCCAATTCTCTGGCCGCGCGATGCTTGCGCAGGTTGTACGAGATCACCTTCATCGTGTTCCACGCTACTGCGTGGGCCCCCACTTCGTCTCAGTCGGATGCTTCGCTGTCGCGCCGTGCGCGTGTCTGCTCTGCCCGCGCGCCCAGCAGCTCGTCAGCAGGGTATCCGACCTCGGTGAGAGTGAGCCCGCGAGCGGCGAGAACCTTGAACTCGCTCGTGCGCTCCAGGGCGTCACGCAGTACGACGAGGTCTTCGACGTCGAGGCGCCGTTCGCCCACCGCTGCACAGGCGCCGACGAGCGCGCGCACCATGCTGTGACAGAACGCGTCGGCTTTGACCTCAGCGACGAGGACACCGTCGCCATCGCGTCGCCAGCGGTAATCGAGCAGCGTGCGAATAGTTGTGGCGCCTTCGCGTGCTTTGCAATAGGCCGCGAAATCGTGCAATCCGATCAGGGAGCGTGCCGCGGCATCCATAGCCTCGACATCGAGCTCAGAACGGATGCTGGTGGTGTCGAGCCTGCGCGCAGGATCGAAACCGGCGACCTCATCGGCGAGCCGGTAGCGATAGCGCCGCCATACCGCAGAGAAACGCGCGTCGAAGCCCTCAGGGGCGATCGAGGAGCGGTGCACAGTGACGTCGGGATAGGCGCCGAGTACGCCGCGCATACGCCCGGCGATTGAGCCGGCCGGGTCATGAGCGGCGCGACCATGGCGCGCCTCGATTCGCGACCACTGGGCGTCGTCGAGGTCGACATGCGCGACCTGGCCTGAGGCGTGGACTCCGGCATCCGTCCTGCCGGCCACCACGAACTGCACGTCAGAGCCGACGATGCGAGCCAGCGCTGCTTCGAGCGTGCCCTGCACTGTACGCAGATGCGGTTGCTTCGCCCACCCTCGAAAGTGAGTGCCGTCATAGGCGATGTCCAGGCGAATCCGCACGAGTCAAGCTTAGACTGGGCACTTGCCCTCTGCCCGGTGCGGAGCCGGCGATACCTCATGACGATGACTCAGAATCACACTGCTTTCGCGCGCTTCGCGGGCCTCGACGGCCTGCGTGCGGTCGCTGTGATCCTCGTGGTCATCTACCACCTGTTTCCGTGGTCACCTCTGCGCGCGGGGTTCGTCGGCGTCGACGTCTTCTTCGTGATCAGCGGGTTCCTGATCACCTCTCTGCTGCTGCGTCCGTCACCGCGAGGGCGGCTCGGCACGCCCCGGCGGCTCTTCGACTTCTGGCGCCGCCGTGCACGGCGTCTGCTACCGGCCCTCGCCGTGGTGGTCACCGTGTGCGCAACTGCCGCGTGGATGCTGGGCGGAGACCTGCTCGTCGGCATGGGCCGCCAGGTGCTCGGAGCCGCGACATTCAGTTATAACTGGCTCGCCGTCGCGGACAGCACCGACTATTTTTCCGCGACAGCGCCTGAGCTGTTCCGCAACTTCTGGTCGCTCGCGGTCGAGGAGCAGTTCTACGTGCTGTGGCCGCTACTGCTACCACTCGTGCTGCTGATTCGAGCGCGGTGGGTGCGCGTGGCCCTGCTCATCGTGGCCGCCGCCGCATCGGCCTGGTGGATGGCCGCGCTCGTATCGGGCGGCGAAGTGACGCGCGCATACTTCGGCACCGACTCGCACGCATTCGGATTGCTGCTCGGTATCGCGCTCGCCCTCGCGTGGACGAACATGCCCGAGGCGGATTGGATGCGGCAGCGCACCGCCCAGATCGCGGCGATTTTCGTCGGAGTGATCGGTATCGCGGCGATAGTGGCTGCTGCGCTGATGCCGGAAGGTGCGGATGCAGCGACGTTCCCCGGCTCGCTCCTGCTGGCCAGCGGCGGCACAGTGTTGGCGATCGCCGCGGGCGCGTGGCCCGGCTCACCGTTCGGTCGCGGGTTGGATATTGCTCCATTGCGCTGGATCGGTGATCGTTCGTACGGGATCTACCTGTGGCATTGGCCGGTTCTGGTGCTCGTCTTGGCGGGCACTCGCGGGGTCGGTCCTGAGGGCGGGGTGCCGCTGCAGGCCGGGCTGATGGCGCTGTTGCTGTCCGTTGCCGCTGCCGCGCTGTCATATCGTTTGGTCGAACAGCCCCTGCGCCGACACGGATTCCGGCTGTCGTTGAAGAAGCTGGGCAGACGGATCGTAGGTACCCCGGCGGCGCGTTTCACTGGACTGGCAGCTCTCGTGGTCGCTGTGGTCGCGCTCGGTGGCACGACAGGTGCGATCGTCGGCGCGCCGCACAGCACGACCGCCGCGGCGATGATCAACCAGGGCGCGCAGGCGATGAAGAACGCGGCGAAGAAACCCACACCGTCGCCGGCTCCGACCCGCGCGGAAGCGGCAGAAGAAGAGGTTCGCATTCCCTCCGGCGCGGAGATCACGGCTGTGGGCGATTCGGTGATGCTCGCCTCGGCGCCGTCGCTGTACGAGCAGTTCCCCGGCATAGCCGTGGATGCTGAGGTCTCTCGCTCGATCTGGACCGGTCCCGGCATCCTCGGCGATCTCGCTGCCAGCGGTGACCTGCGCGACAACGTCGTCATCGCCCTGGGAACCAACGGGCCGGTAGACCGCGGTGTGCTCGAAGAGATGTCGCGGATCGTCGGGACCGAGCGGAAGATGATCCTCGTCAACGCATACGCGCCGCGTGACTGGATCGCTGGGGTGAACGCGGATCTGGAAACCTTCGCCCAGCGCCGAGCCAACGTCTGGGTCGCGGACTGGTCGGGGGCGATCGCCCCGCACACCGACCGGCTTGCCGGCGACGACATCCACCCTGGTACGGCCGGCGGTGACATCTTCGCATCGACGATCGGCAAGACGTTCGAGAAGATCGAAAAGGAACGGCTTCGACACGAGCGCAGTCTTGAACGGGCGCCCTCGGGGCGCGCGCCCCGGGTGCCGTTCGCTGAGTGAGGCAGAGCATCGCGTAGGGTGGAAGAGGTCGACACCGTCTGGCCGTCCAGAGAACGCCTACTGAGGAGCTTCAGTGACTGATTCCGTCATCGCTGACGGTGATGCCGACGCGCGCGACCCGAACACGGTCACGAACAAGGCCGCGCGGCTCGCTTATGTGACAAACCTGGTCAATCAGGAAGGCTTCGTCAGCGTCGACTCGCTCGCCGATGAACTCGGCGTGAGCCGCATGACCATTCACCGAGACCTCGACGAGCTTCAGCGCGTTCGCGTGCTGAGAAAGGTGCGTGGCGGCGCCTCGGCACACCGGTCGACACAGTTCGAGAGCGACCTTCTCTTCCGTGCGCGTTCATCCGTCCACGAGAAGCGCCAGATCGCCGCGGCGGCCGCAGAGCTCATCTCTGAGGGCGACGTCGTGCTGCTCGATGACTCGACGACCACGCTCGAGGTCGTCCCCTTCCTCGAGAACTACGCGCCGTTGACGGTCATCACCAATTTCATGCAGGCGATGCAGAAGCTCACCGGTGCGCCTGACATCAATCTGATCGCGCTCGGAGGCGAGTTCGAGAGCCGGTACCAGGCCTTCCTCGGCATGATCTGCGAACGCACGCTGGCCGAGCTGCACGCGGACATCCTGTTCGCGTCATCGTCTGCACTGCGCGGCACCGATGTCTACCACCAGGACCAGAGCGTGGTGACGGCGAAGCACGCGATGATTCGCGCCGCGGAGAAGCGCGTTCTCCTCATCGACTCCTCGAAGATCGGCCAGAGTGCCCTGCATCGCGTCGGCTCGGTCACTGACTTCACACACGTCGTGCTGGATGATCAATCCGACGATGCCACCCGACGGATGATCGAAGAGACCGGCGTCCAGCTCATCATCGCCTGACCAGGTCAGCCGCGGCGCGGGTGCTCCCGACGGAAAGCCTCCACGTGGGCGCGGTCGATGATGCCCGCATCCGACCCCAATCCCGTCGCCACCAGCGACCCGCATGCCAGGCCCAGTGTCGCGGCGTCTCCGAGTGATTCTCCTGCGAGCAGGCCGGCGATGAATCCGGACGAGAAGGCGTCGCCGCACCCGGTGGTATCGATGACGTCCACCTCGAATGCGGCCTCGACGATCTCTTCGCGACCGTTCTCGGCGATGCTCACTCCGTCGCCGCCCATGGTCAGGACAGAACAGCCCGCACCACGATCGTGCAGCCACCGGATGATCTCACCGCGGTCTTCGGAGCCCACAAGCCAGCCGGCCTCTTCGATGTTCGGCATCACGTAGTCCACGAAGGGCAGGCTCGGTGCGAGCATCTCCTGTGCGTCCTCGCGAGGACTCATCAGGAAATCCATCGTGACCGTGACTCCCAGGCTCTTGACTCGTTCGAGGATGCGGGCCATGGGCTTGCCGTCGATTCCCGGCAGGATGAAGACCCCGCCCATATGCAGGAACTTGGCCTTGGCGACGATGTCCCAGGGGATGTCGTCCTCGGTGAGGTCGGCATTCGCGCCGATGACGTGCAGCGCGGGCCGTGACCCGTCATGGCGGATGGGGAGCACGCTGGATGAGGTCTGGCTGTGGGGGGAGACGGTCAGGCCCGTGGTGTCGATCCCGCGCGCGGCCATGCTGGTCGTGAGGAACTGTCCGATGCTGTCGTCGCCGACCTTCCCGACAGTGCTCACCGAGACGCCGAGCTTCGCCAGATCGACCGCTGTGCCTGCGGCCGTGCCTGCGACGCTGAGCTTGATCTTCTCGATGATCCCGAGTTGCTGTCCAGCGGGGATGGCCTCGACCGGCCACGCGTGGACATCGCCGATGTGGGCTCCGAGGGTGACGACGTCGCTCATGTGGGTGTCTCCTTTGACTTGGTGTTCATAAGGTTCAGCGGGGTCATACGACGCGTTCGTTGCCGCCGTCGATCGGGATCTGGCTGCCGGTGGTCGCCTGGAAGACCTCGGTGTTCATCGTCGCGACAAGTCGTCCGACCAGGGCGCTCGTCACCTCGGTGCTCAGCAGATTTCTCTGCTTGTACTCCTGAATGCTCATACCGTACTTGTTCGCACGTTCGGCGAGCAGCTCATCGGTCCACAACGCTGTATCGAACACCGCGTCAGGGTGCACGATGTTGACCCTGATCGAATCGGACGCCCATTCCAGCGCCGCGACCCGAGCAAGCTGAGTGGCCGCAGCCTTCGACGCGGAGTAGGCGGAGGCTCCGGGTCCTGGCGCCACGAGGTTCTTCGATCCGACGAGGATCGCGCGACCGTACGGCACTGCGCGAGCCAAATACGGATGTGCGGCGGCGAACAGTGTCTGCGTCGCGTCGACGTTGATCTGCATCGTCCGCGTCCACTCATCTGCAGAGACGTCGACGATGGGTGCGCTCTGGGCGAATACGCCGGCGGCGGCGACCAGCATGTCCACACCGCCGAAGCGCGAAGCGGCCTCGGCAAACGCGCGTTCGACGGCGTCGCGATCGCGAACGTCCAGTTGCAGACCGAGCCAGTTCTTCTCGGTGAACGCCTCGGCGATCGACGGCGACACATCCAGTCCGACGACATTCGCGCCGGCCTCCAGAAGCGCGGCCACGCATCCTCGACCGATGCCCGAGGCCGCTCCGGTGACGACGGCGGTCTGCCCCTGAAGCGCAGGCCTCTTACCGGCCTTACGCAGCTTGGCCTGCTCAAGATCCCAGTACTCGATGTCGAAGAGCTCGGCGGCGTCGAGCGCCGTATAGGTTCCCAACGCTTCGCCGGCGGTGAGGATCTTCAGCGTGTGCACGGCGATGTCTCGCACCTGGTCTGCTTCGCCAAGAGTCTTGCCGACGGTGACCAGGCCCCAGTCGCGGTCGAGCACGACGCGGGGCGTCGGATCGAGCATCTCCAGCGCTTCTGGCGAGCGACGCTGGTTGGTGTCGAAGTAAGCCTCGTAGTCGGCCACATATCCTTCGACGTCCCGCCCGATGAGAGGGATCCTCTTGGTGCGGATGATGTGATCAGGCGTCGCCGGACCCCTGGTCGCAAGGTCGGCGACATCGTCACGACTCAGAAACTCAGTCACGGAGTCGGCTGTCGACGCTGTGACGACCATAGGGCGTCCAGCCGCTGTGCTCAGGCGCTTACGGAACGAGGCGAACTCATGTGCTTCGGTGACGGACAGGCAGCCTCTCGCCAACGAAGGGTCGCCGCCGGGCAGCGGGGCTTCGCGTTCTCCCAGGTAGGCTTCGGCGCGCGTCAGCAGGTCGATGTGGCGGTTGTAGGCCTCCCGCATCGTCTCGCCGAACGTGAAAAGACCGTGATTGAGCAGCACGATGCCCGAGAGGCCTTCCCCTCCGTGCGTCTTCCACATGGTGGCGCAGAGGCGCGCGAGATCGAAGCCTGGCTTCACATAGGGAACGACGAGGACAGAGTCGCCGTAGAGCTCTCGCACATGGGCAGCCGCGTCGGGCTGATTCGTCAGTGTCACGATCGTGTCGGCGTGGGAGTGCAGCACGGCGCGGTGGGGGAGAAGGGCGTGCAGCAGTGCCTCGATCGAGGGATCAGGCGCGCTCGCGTCGGTCAGCGCGCATCGCAGTTCGTTCACGAGAACCGGGTCGGGGATGACATCGACCTGAAGAAGCTCCTGCAGACGCTCCATGCGCAGAGCCGCGAAGCCGGGACGCTCGATCGTCGCCAGGTCCCATCCGCTGCCTTTGACGAAGAGCACGTCGACCTCTCGCCCGGTGACATCGGTCACGGTGCCTTTGATCGATGAGTTCCCGCCGCCATGCAGGACCAGATCTTCGTTCGAGCCGAGCAGACGGCTGCCGGCGACCACTTCATCGAGCGGGTCGACGAAGTTGACGTTGTCATCGATCCAGGCATTGTGCACGGGAAGGGCTCCTCAGGACGAACATCGACGGCGCGACGCGAAAAATGTTTCAGAAAATGTTAGATCTAACATACACGGCAAAAACGTAACGTGTTGGCTCGCTAAGTTCTCGAGAACATTGTGACGGCGATCTGTAATGAGGCGGGGTCGTGATCGAATCGATACATCAGCAAGCTGCCTCCCGATTATTCAGGCAAACACTGGCCACTCGCGTGGTGTCATCGCCGCTTTCTCGGTGCAGAGCGGGGCGGGGTTGCATGGCGAGAGGTTGTGATATAAATTGTGCGAACCGTTGAATGTACTGTTAATAACACATGCGGTTTCTTCACAGCACAGGCTGCGTCCGTATGCCTCGCTTCATTCCGTCCTTCTCTATCCGTTCAAAGGAGAACCATGCGCAAACCCTTCACGCGCCGTTCGATCGCATTCGCCGGCGTCGCACTCGTAACCGGTCTCGCCCTGTCGGCCTGTGGCTCGGTGGGCGAGACAGGTACGTCTGACTCCGGTCCAGGAGCCGACGGCAAATATGACATCGTGCTCGTCTCCAAGGTCGAAGGCATCTCGTGGTTCGAAGCCATGAACGAGGGCGTCATGGAGTTCAACGAGGACTACACCGATCAGGTGAATGCTCGTCAGACCGGCCCTGACACCGGTGACCCCGCCAAGCAGGTGCAGATCGTGGAAGACCTGATCGCACAGGGCGTCGACGCCATCGTCGTCGTTCCCAACGACCCGCAGTCGATCGCGCCTGTGCTCAAGAAGGCACGCGATGCAGGCATCGTCGTCGTCACGCATGAAGCGCCGGCACTTGTCGAGACCGAGAGCATCGACTACGACGTCGAGTCCTTCGACAACGCCGTCTTCGGTGAGGGGCTCGCAGAGAACCTCGCTGAGCAGATGGGTGGCGAAGGACAGTTCATCGGAATGGTCGGCTCGCTCACCAGCGAGACGCACATGGCCTGGTACAACGCCGCTGTCGCATACTTCGCTGAGAACTACCCCGGCATCGAGGTCGTCGCAGAGCAGCCGTACGAGGATGACAACGATGACGCCAAGGCGCGCGCCAACGCAGAAGAGATCGTCCGCGCGTACCCGGACCTGAAGGGGTACATCGGCACGTCGGTATCGGCGGGTTCGAACTTCGCACAGATCCTCAAGGAGAAGAACCTCTCAGACATCAGCACGTCGGTGCTGAGCCTGCCGTCCGTGGCCGGCCCGTACCTCGAAGAGGACTGGCTCGGCTTCGCGCAGACCTGGAGCCCCGCCTCGGCCGGCTACGTGGCGAGCCTCGTCGCGCTGAACGTCCTTGAGGGCAAAGAGATCGCCACGGGCGACGACTACGGCCAGGAAGGCTACGAGAGCATCGTCGTGGACGGCAAGCTCGTGGTCGGCGACGCCATCCTCAAGATCGAAAAGGGCACCTTCGCTCCCGGCGAGTACCCCTTCTGATCCCTCAACCGAAACGGATCTGACGCTGCGCTTCACGCGTGAGTCAGACCCTCGAGAGCCCGGGTCGCGGTCTTCTGACCGCGACCCGGTTTCTCGGCGATAATCTCCCACCAAGGAAGGCTGCCGTATGGGCACTCCATTACTCGTCGCCGAAGACATATCGATCTCCTTCGGAGGGATCCGTGCGCTCAAGGGCGTCGACCTCACCGTAGAAGAGGGGCAGATCGTGTGCCTCGCCGGTGAGAACGGCTGCGGCAAATCGACTCTCGTGAAGATCGTCTCTGGCGTGTACACCCCCGAGACCGGTTCGATCTCGATCGGCGGTGAAACCTTCAGCGCCCTGAAGCCGCGACAGGCCATCGCCCAGGGCGTGCAGGTCATCTACCAGGACCTCTCGCTGTTCGATCACCTCTCAGTCGCCGAGAACATCGCCATCAATCGTCTCGTGCACGATGGATCGGTCCTCAGCAATCGGGCCGAGGTGCAGCGAATCGCATCGGAGCAGCTCGCGCGCATCGGGATCGATCTCGAGCTCGATGCGCCTGTATCAAGTCTCTCGGTGGCCAACAAGCAGATCGTGGCGATCTGCCGTGCGCTCAGCATGGAGGCACGCATCCTGTTCATGGATGAGCCGACGACGGCGCTCACGACCAACGAAGTGAAGCGTCTGCTGGCGATCGTGCTCGATCTGAAGCAGCGCGGCATGGCGGTCGTGTTCATCAGCCACAAGCTGGACGAGGTCTTCGAGATCGCAGACAAGATCACGATCTTTCGCGACGGCAACAAGGTCGGCGACTTCACTGCCAATGAGCTCGACGAAGTGAGTCTCAGCTTTCACATGACCGGGCGAGAGATCGTCTACAACCGCTATCACCGCGACAACGAACACGACAAGCCTCTTCTGGAGGTTCGCGAGCTCTCCAGCGCCGGCAACTACGACAACGTCAGCTTCGCCGTACGACCGGGCGACATTCTCGGCCTGACGGGACTTCTCGGGGCGGGACGCACCGAGATCGCCCTGTCGCTCTTCGGACTCAACCGACCCGACAGCGGCACGATCCTCATCGACGGAAAGACCGCCAAGCTGAAGAATCCGTGGGATGCGCTCGATCACGGCATCGCCCTGCTCCCGGAAGACCGCAAGACGCAGGGGCTCTTCGGGCAGCAGTCCGTGAAGACGAATATCACCTCGACGATGCTCGACAAGCTCCTCACCCCATTGCGGCTCATCAGCGGACGCAAAGAGGATTCGCGAGCGACGGAACTCGTGCACAGCATGAACGTCAACAACAAGGACGTTTCGGTGCTCGTCGACAACCTCTCCGGAGGAAACCAGCAGAAGGTCGTGCTCGGCAAATGGATCGGCATCGATCCGCGCGTCCTCATCCTGGACAGCCCGACGGTCGGTATCGACATCGGCTCGAAGGCCGAGATCTACGACAAGATCCACGCACTCGCCGCTGACGGCATGGGCATCATCTTCATCTCGGACGAACCGGAGGAGATCGTCGCCAACTGCAACCGCGTGCTTGTGATGCACGAGGGCGCAATGATCACCACATTCGAGGAGAAGGATCTGCGCGACGCCGAGATCAAAGAGCGGCTCGCCGAGATCATCAGCGATCCCGAAGGATTCGCACTCGCACAGGCGTCTACCCGCCGACAGGGAGAACAGGCATGAGAAAGACCAGCCCGTTTCAGAAGGTCATGCACAGACGCTCGACCACGATGGAGCGTTATCTGCTCTGCATCGTGATCGCGTACATCGCGATCGTCTCGATCCGCAATCCGCTCTTCTTCAGCTTCGAGACACTGTTCGACATGACCCGCAGCTCGTCTGTGGTCATGCTCTTCGGTCTCGGTATCCTCGTCGTGCTCATCTCCGGCGGCATCGACGTCTCCTTCACCGCCATAGCGGTCGTGGCCGGATACTCGAGCGTGATCTTGATGAATGCTCTTGGCATCGACAACATCCTGTTCGCGCTGTTCGCTGCGATGGTCATCGGAGCGGTGCTCGGCAGTATCAACGCGTTGTTCATTCACTTGTTCAACCTTCCGACGCTGATCGTCACACTGGGAACGGCGAGTCTCTTCCACGGGTTGATGGCCGTGACGATCGGGACAAAAGCGTTCCCCACCGCGGAGATGCCCACCTCGCTCATCGAGTTCGGCTCGCTCAACCTGTTCACCATCGAGGGGGCGACGTCGGTGTACGGACTTTCGGTCTTCGTTCCCATCGTGGTGGTCGCGATCGCGCTGACGTACTTCCTGCTTTACCGCACCATGCTCGGCCGCTCGATCTTCGCAGTCGGCAGCAATGCGGAATCGGCATCCCGAATCGGAATCAACATCTTCGGGACGAAGTGGTTCGTCTACGCGTTCTCGGGGCTGCTCTCCGGGCTGGCCGGTGTGATGTCATTCAGCGAGGTCAAATACGTGAACCCCGTCTCGCTGATCGGGATGGAACTGATCGTGATCGCCGCCGCGGTGATCGGTGGCGTCAAGCTCACCGGTGGCCAGGGAACCCTCCTCGGGGTGTTCCTCGGCGTCTTCGTCATGCAGCTCTTTCAGAAGACGCTGGTCTTCCTCGGGCTGGACTCGTCATGGAACAACCTGTTCTTCGGCGCAGTCCTCCTCTTCAGCCTGGGACTCATGTATTACCGGCAACGAGTGGCCGACCGTCGTGCGCTCATATTCGCGGATTACGCGTGAGGAAGGTAGATCCGATGAATCGAATCGTAAAGGGCGTGTCGCGCGAGCGGGAGCTCGCCGTGCTTATCGTCATGATCATCCTGACCGCGACGTTCGTCGCGATGGTTGCGGGAGACCGCTTCTACTCCGCTGGCAACTTCCAGTCGATGGCGGTGCAGGTGAGCGAGTTCGGGTTCCTCGCCCTGGCGATGGGACTTGCGATGCTCACCGGGGGAATCGATCTGTCCATCGTGGCGGCGGCGACGTTGTCGGGAATCGTCGGTGCGACGATCCTCTCCGGCCAGATCATTCCCATCGATGCCGGTAACAGCGCAACGCTCATCGTGTTCGCGATCGTCGCGACCCTGGCGACGGCGCTGCTGTGCGGCCTGCTCAACGGCTTCCTGATCGCCAAGCTCTCCGTGCCGCCGATTCTCGCGACGCTCGCGACCATGATCTTGTTCTCGGGCATCGGAATGGTGATCACCAAGGGGCAGAGCGTGGCTGTGCTGGTGCCGGAGTTCGCGCGACTCAGCGTCGTGACGGTCGGCGGAGTGCCGCTCATCTTCGTGATCATGCTGGTCGGGTTCGTCGCGCTCGGACTCTTCCTGCGCTTCACCCGCCAAGGCCGACGCATCTATCTCTTCGGTGAGAACAGCGTCGCGCTGAAGTTCTCGGGTGTGAAGACCGAACGCACCATTCTTCTCACCTACGCGGTGGTCGGTCTGCTGGTCGGCTTGGCTGCGCTCGTCATGGTGTCGCGTGTGAACTCTGCCCGCGTCGGGTTCGGTGAGTCGTACCTGCTGCAGGCGATCCTGGTCGTGGTGCTCGCCGGCTTCAACCCCTACGGAGGTCGGGGGCGTGTCGTGAGCATCCTGCTCGCGCTCGTTCTGCTGCAGTTCCTGCAGAGTGCTTTCACCATGCTGGCGTTCACCCCGTTCGCCAAGAACATGGTCTGGGGTGGCATGCTTCTGTTCGTCATGGTGATCAACTTCACCGTCGCACGGCTGAAGTTCGGCTCTCGCCCCGCACCGCCGCCCGCGTCGACGGAGACCGAGAACCTGCTGGTGACAACAGGGATTCCGAAGTAGCCATGGCTCGTTCGCTGGCCGCGCTCACCGCGGCGGTTTCCGCCGAGCTCGACTCGGTCATGCAGCGCATCGACGAGGGCGAGGTTCAGGAGCTGATAGATCGGCTGCTTGCCGCGAAGTCCGTCGTCCTCGTCGGCGTGGGCCGAGAGGGTCTGGCGGTGCGGGCGTTCACGATGAGGCTCGCTCATGCCGGATTGAACGCGCATTGGATCTGGGATGACACGACGCCCCCGGTCGGGCCTGACGATCTCGTTGTGGCTGTTTCGGGCTCGGGCCGGATACCTCATATCGAAACGGTGGTGTCGAACGCTCGGGACGCTGGGGCATCGACCGCCGTCGTCACAGCCGCACCGGACGGCGTGACCGCGGCGGCTGCGGACGTCTGCGTGCGAGTGCCGGCACCGGCGTATCTCGCATCAGGAGACCTGGTGGCGTCCGTTCAGCCGATGGGAAGCCTCTTCGAACAGTCGATCTTCGTGCTGTTCGACTGCGTGATTCTGCTGCTCATGGCGCAGAAGGGCCTCGGGTTCTCCGATCTCTCGGCGCGACACCGCAACATCGAGTGACGCGAAAGAGCCGCCTTTTCTGCTGTCGCAGAAAGGCGGCTCTTTCACGTCGTGGGCATCACCAGCGCGCGTACCAGCCTTCGGTCATCGCCTGCGACGCCTGCTCGATCGAGACCGCAGCGCGGAAGGGGCGTGCGTATCGGCGTGTGATGGTTCGCAGCTGATCGAGCTTCTGGACAGCGACAGCGATGCCGGCCTCGCGCGCATCGGCATCGAGTGTGACGGCATCACGCCACACCGAACGACCAGCCATATAACCGGACGCCCCCGACTTCGTCGCGATCTCGAGCTGAGTGGTGAAGTCTGCGAAGCCGACGCCGGCTGAGAGCAGTACCCACGGCACCGAGATCGAAGCATCCACGCGTTGGCACGCATCGAGCGCGCGAACGATCGCGTCGTCGCTGTCGACGTCGCCCGGAAACTCGATCTTGAGCAGGTCCGCCCCGATCTCCGACGCTTCGCGCGCCGAGGTGATGATGCCCTCTGCGCGCGAAGCGCGCCACCGCGGATCCTGTGTATCTTCGCCCGCGACCGGGAACCAGATCGGCTCGACGACCAGGGGGAGGCTCACAGCGTCGCACTCCGCCTGGACTTTCGCCAGCAGTTCGCGCTGACCCTGGGCGACGTTCTGGTCGAGGTCTGGGCGGTAGAACCACAACAGCTTCGCCATTCCCGCACCCGCGCGCAGGGCCTTGAGCGCGTCCCAGTCCGCGCGCATCGACGATGGCCGCGCAAAGGACGGCGCGGAGTACGTCTCTTCCTCGATGGCGAGAATGATCCCGGTCTCACGCGGGACGATCCCGGCGGCGACCGACTGCAATCCGTACTGTGCATCCAAGAGCACAGCCGACGAATGCGGCGCGAGGGCGGAGATGAGCTCCGACTTCGCGCGCACGATCTCTTCCATCGCAACAGCGGCGGGATCGGGGTTCAGCAGCCTGGCGAAATCCGCCAGGTGGTCGACAGCGCAGACCTCGAAGAGCCCCTGCTCGCTCGTGACCTGCTGTATTCCGCGATACTTGCCCGGGTCGACATGACGCGTGCGCTCTGCGGCGACATGCACCTCGTCACGCATGCGAGGCGAGCTCGGCCACGATCATCGCGAACGATGTCGCGCCGGCATCCGCCGTGCCGATGCTCTGCGCAGCGAGCGGCCGGGCACGGCCGAGCTTCGGGGTGAGCTGCGCGGTATCGTCAGCGGCCCGCTTCGCGACCGCTGCCGCATCGGCGAGTGCTGCAGCGATGGGCTCGCCCGCCGTGACAAGTTCGCTCAGTCGGTGCACATACGGCTCCATCGCATCGACCATGGTCTTGTCGCCAGTGGTCGCTTTGCCGAGGCGCACGATGGTGTCGCGGAATGCTTGGGCGCCCGCGACCACTGCTGCAGCGTCTGGCGTGTTCTCGTCGCCGAGCGTCAGTCCGAGAGACCGCAGTGCGGACCCCCACAGCACGCCGGATGTGCCGCCGGCATTCTCGGCCCACGCGTCGCCGGCGTGCGCGATGGTTGAGCCCAGGCCTGCACCGGCATCGACGGCTTCGGACGCTGCCGTCGCAGCCGCTTCGATGCCCCGCACCATTCCGCGGCCGTGGTCACCGTCTCCGGCGACGGCGTCGATGCGGCCGAGTTCTGTCTCCGCCGAACGCAGGAGGTCCTTGATCGCGCCGAAGAGGTTCAGAGCGTGCTGAGCTGCGCTGCGGGAATCGGCCGTCGCTGATCCGAAGTCCGCCGCACCGTCGACGGCCTCATCCGTGAAATCTGAGCTGGTCGCACCGATGATCGGGGCGCCCTTCCTGAAAGCAGACGTCTCAACCGGTGCGTTCCACAGCGGCTCGAGTTCGTCATCGAGCCAGAGAAGTGTCAGAGACACGCCAGACATGTCGAGGCTCGTGATGAGTTCCCCGACCTCGGGCTCGACGCAGGTGAGACCCTCAGCTTCCAACAGCGCGCTGATCTCCGCCCACAACAGGTAGAGCTCTTCCCACTTGGTGCGCCCGAGCCCGTTGACCAGCGGTGCGACCCGCTTTCCGTGGCCTTCGGGAGCCTCGGCGAGAAGCCGGTCGACGAGGATCTTGGCGATCTCCTTGGCCGTGCCGAGGGGAGCGTCTTCGATTCCGGGCTCACCGTGCACGCCGAGACCGATGGACATGTGGCCTTCCGGCACGGTGAAGAGCTTGCCGTCCGCTCCAGGGAAGGTGCACCCGTCGAAAGCGATTCCGAGGGTGAAGGTCCGCTCGTTCACGATTGTCCCGATGCGCACCACCTCGTCGAGGTCTGCGCCGGTCTCCGCCGCAGCAGAGAGCATCTTGAAGACGACGAAGTCGCCAGCGATGCCGCGTCGCTTCGTGCGTTCGCTCGGCGGGGCGCTTGCCACGTCATCGGTGACGATCACGGTGCGAGCGCTGATGTTCTCCGCCTCGAGCTGTTCGGCAGCGATCCCGAAGTTCATGACGTCGCCGGCGTAGTTGCCGTAGCTGAAGACGACGCCCTTGCCCGAGTGGGCGCGCTTGGCGACCGAGTAGGCATAGGAGGCGGATGGCGAGGTGAAGATGTTTCCGACGACGGCGCCGTCGGCGAAACCCGCCCCGACGTAGCCGGTGAAGGCCGGATAGTGGCCGCTTCCGCCGCCGACGACGATGGCCACCTTCGGCTCGGTGGGGCGCCCGGCTCGGACGATTCCGCCTGGAACCCGACGGACGTACTGCGGGTAGAGCTTGACGTAGCCGTCAAGCGAGTCCTCCGCGAATTCGGCCGGATCGTTGAAGATCTTCGTCACGTTGCACTCCCTTGGATGGTGGTTTCTGAGCTGTCGTCCGCACGGGCGGCGAGATCGTCGAGGATCGCGCGGAGGTCGTCGACGTCGTGTGCGCCTCGACCGACGAATAATCCGTCCACGGTCGAGGGCAGCGATGCGAATTGGCCGCGGCCGGCTGAGCCGCCGTAGATGATGGATGCCGCGTTCAATCGCGGGTCTGCATCGCACGCGGTGCGCAGGGCAGCGGTGACGACGTCGATGTGATGCGCGGATGCCGGCTGCGCCGCCCCGATGGCCCAGACGGGTTCGTACGCGACGATGACCTCGACCGGGTCCTGGAGATCGGCCACGGCCGATTTCAGCATGCGCACGCACTCAGCGGCAGCGTCTTGCGGGCTGCCCTCGACGGGCTCGCCGACACAGATGACCGGGGTGAGCCCGTTCCGCACAGCTGCGGTCGTCTTGGCCCGAACGATCTCTTCGTCCTCGTGGAACAGGCTGCGTCGTTCGGCATGCCCGACTTCGACGAACCGACAACCGAGTTGCTGCAACGTCACACCGCTCGTCTCTCCCGTGTACGCGCCGGCATCGGTGGTGGCAAGGTCTTGGGCTCCGATGGCTACGGGTGAGCCGCTGAGGATGTCCGCCACGGACTCGATCGCCGCTGTCGTGGGCAGCACCCACAGATCGACGCTTCGGTTCTGCACTGCGGGATGAGATTCTGCGAGCTGTCGGACTTCGCGCGCCCATTCTCGTGTCCGTGCCAGATCGAAGTACATCTTCAGCCCGATCCCGAGCTGAAGGGGCTTCGTCGTCGAGCTCAGCATGTCGCGCGGTGATCAGCGCTGTCCGAGCCGTTCTCGTATTCGCTGATCAGTTCGACCTTCGCTGCGGAATGCGAAGCAGTGTCGAAGTCGTACGTGAGCCATTCCTTCGCCAGGCGACGGGCGAGTTCGATCCCGATCACGCGCTGCCCCATGGTCAGCACCTGTGCGTTGTTGCTCAGGACGGCCCGCTCGACTGAGAAGCTGTCATGGGCGGTGACCGCGCGCACCCCATGGACCTTGTTCGCGGCGATCGCGACTCCGAGGCCGGTGCCGCAGATCAGCAGCGCTCGATCGGCGAGTCCGTCTCTGACCATCTCGGCGGCAGCGACGGCGATTGTCGGGTAGGGAGTAGCGCCGGACGCGTCGACTCCGACATCGACGACGGACTCGACGAGTTCGCTTGCTTCGAGATCGGCCTTGATGCG
>JBEBSN010000035.1:0-25671 GCA_040394295.1 Microbacterium sp. | reverse complement strand
CTCGGTCTGTCGCTCAAGGATTCGGTGCCCGGTTTCGACGGCGCCCACTTCTACAGCGCAGGCGAAGACGAGTCCTTCTGACCTTCCCGAAATTCTGACCAGGAGTTAGACCAATATGCCTAAGCCCACTAAGGGACCCCGCCTCGGAGGCGGCCCCGCACACGAGCGTCTGCTGCTTGCCAACCTTGCGGCTGCTCTGTTCACCCACACCTCGATCAAGACGACCGAGACCAAGGCCAAGCGCCTGCGTCCGTTCGCTGAGCGCCTGATCACCTTCGCCAAGCGTGGCGACCTTCACGCTCGTCGTCGCGTGCTGAGCGTCATCGGCGACAAGAGCGTCGTGCACACCCTGTTCGCCGAGATCGCACCGCAGGTCGCCGATCGTGAGGGCGGTTACACCCGCATCACGAAGGTCGGCTTCCGCAAGGGCGACAACGCGCCCATGGCAGTGATCGAGCTCGTTCTCGAGCCCGTCACTCCGAAGAAGAAGGCCGCCAAGTCCGCCCCGAAGGCGGAGAAGTCCGCTAAGGCAGACAGCGCAGCCGCCGCCGGCGCAGAGTCGCAGGAGGAGGGCGCAGCCGCAGAGGCTGTTGCCGCCGCCGCGATCGTCGAGGGCGACTTCGGTGCTGACTCCGCCGCTCCGAACGAGGACGGTTCAGCGCCTGAGGGCTTTGAGATCAAGGGCAACAAGGACTCGATGAAGTTCCACCGTCCCGACGGTCAGTGGTATGAGCAGACCGTCGCCGAGGTCTGGTTCCGCACCGCTGAGGCCGCTGAGTCGGCTGGTTTCGAAGAGGCCGGCAAGTAACCTCACGCATTCGAAGAAACCCGCCACCCTTTCGAGGGAGGCGGGTTTCTTCGTTTCAGACGCAGCGCGATCGGTCTTGAGGTAACAGCGGGAGAACATTAATTCAGACGTATGGACAAACCTGAGTGACAGCAGCTAGTGTCGACGTCATCTGCTCGAAACTCACTTTGTCTGGTCTTAGCCCATGGGTGCGGATCCCCCACCAGGAAGTTGCCTCAATGAAGAAGTCACGTCTCGCTATCACAGCTGCGCTCAGCGCATCCGTCCTGGCCGGCTCGATGCTGTTGGCAGCGCCGGCACTCGCCGCCGATGTCTATGTGCCGGACACCACGAAGGGCGTCGAGGGAGACTCGTACCCCGCCGGCTGGTTCACCGGTAACCCGCAGCCCGATGTCGCTCCCGTCGATGACGAGACCGGCATCACCTTGACCGGCAAGACGCAGTTCCTCTACGGCGGCACCATGCCCGTTGACTCGGCATCCGCGTTCGCCGCGCTCGTCGACGGTTCTGCGGTCGACGCCGACGGAGACACGTACTTCCAGTACCCCGTCTTCTTCAACTCCGCCAACGAGGAGAACCTCGGTTTCACGACGTTGCGCCCCGCAGCACCTGGCACGCCCTCGGCCGAAGGCACCTGGTACTCGAGCTGGGATGTCACCATCGGTGATGAGACGATCCTGGCGCAGGGTGAGCACACCTTCGCAGAGGTGGCGCAGGCGTTCAATGCCGCTACCGCGCTTGAGGCGACCCCGACTGTGCTCGCAGTCGGCGTCTTCGTCGACACTGGCGCGACCGCGCTGGTGCGCAGCATCTCGTTCGCCGGTGACAACTACTACTTCACCGAAGAGCCTGAGGCCGTCGCGCCGGCTCCGGTCGAAGACGAAGCGACCTTCGCAGGCTGAGCGTCGTTCACGACAGTGCCCCGCCTGGAGCCAGGCGGGGCACTGTCATGTATCCCCGGGAGAAAGGGCGCACCGTGCGTTCACGACTGATCATGATCGTCGCGGCAGGGGCTGTCATATGCGCGGCTCTGGCGGGTTGCGCGGCGCCTCAGCCTGACGCGTCGCCCACGCCATCGGCATCCACGGCGCCCGAGCAACCGAAGCCGGCCCCTTCGGCAGAATCCGCTCCAGTCGAGTTCAGCGTGGGGAAAGCTGCGACGGCAGCAGGCGCAGAGGTCGTCGCGTTCGATGCGCCCGAAGGTGCAGAGGTCGCGCGGTTCGCCAACCCCGTCGAATCCGGCGCGCCTCTGGTGTTCTTGGTCGAAGCCTCTGAGGGCGCCTGGTTGCGTGTCAAGCTCCCGATGCGCCCCAACGGTTCCGTCGGGTGGATCGACGCATCGACTGTCACCATCGCCTCGCTCAACTACAGCCTCGAAGTCTCCACGGCGGAGCGCACGGTGACGCTGCTTCAAGACAATGAGCCCGTCCAGACCTTCACTGCGGCGGTCGGCACCGGCGACACCCCGACGCCCGTAGGCAGCTATTACCTGACCGAACTGCTGGCGCCCACGAATCACGGCTATGGTCCGTACGCCTACGGAATTTCCGCGTTCTCGGACGTCCTCAACAGCTTCGGTGGGGGCGTGGGGCAGATCGGCATGCACGGCACCGACGACAGTGGCAGCATCGGCGAAGCCGCGAGCCATGGGTGCATCAGACTCAGCAATGATGACATCACTTATCTCGCAGGAATCCTGCCGCTGGGCACGCCGATCACCATCACGTGACATCGATCGCGCAGCGCGCCCCCGTACCCGTCCGGCGTCGCACTCGGTCGGACGTAAGCTGGTCTGGTGCAGGAGATGATGCCTCAATGATGGCGGACACAGCGGCCAGAGTCCGTGGCCCTCGCGCCTACATCACCTTCATCGCGATCGGCCTCATCGCGGGCCTGCTGTCGGGACTCTTCGGCGTGGGCGGCGGCACGGTGATCGTTCCGCTTCTCGTTCTCCTGCTGCCCTTTGACCAGCGTCTTGCTGCTGGTACGTCGCTCGCGGCGATCGTTCCCACCGCCAGCGTCGGAGTGATCTCTTACGCTGTGTCAGGTTCGGTCGCGTGGATCCCGGCCCTCATCCTCGCTGCAGGTGCGGTGGTCGGCGCTCAGATCGGCACGCGCCTGTTGCCGCGAATCTCACAGACGGCCCTGCGCTGGGGCTTCGTCGGCTTCCTCGTCGTCGTGATCGTGAGTCTCTTCCTCGTGGTTCCTGCCAGAGATGCCGTGTTCGAACTCGGCTGGATCAACGGAGCGGCGCTGGTCCTGGTCGGCGTGTGTACCGGGCTCATCGCGGGGCTCATCGGGGTCGGCGGCGGCGTCATCGTCGTGCCCGTTCTCATGATCGCGTTCGGCACGAGTGATCTCGAAGCCAAAGGCACGTCGTTGCTGATGATGATCCCCACGGCCATCTCCGGAACCATCGGCAACCTCCGTCATCGCAATGTCGATCTCCTCGCCGCAGGGATCATCGGGCTGTCCGCCTGCACGACGACGGCCCTCGGCGCATGGCTGGCGACGCTCATCGATCCGTTCACGGGTAACGTGCTGTTCGCTCTCTATCTCGTCGCTATCGCTGTCCAGATGACCATCAAGGCGGTTCGCGGACGCAGGCGATGAAGCGGCGGCATCCGATCGGTAGACTCGTCTGGTGCCTGTCAATTCCGAACTCGTCGGCCGGGAATTCCCACCGACGCCGCCATACCTCGTCGGACGCGAGAAAGTGCGCGAGTTCGCTCGCGCCGTCTTCGCCGACGCCGCGCTCCACACCGACGTCGACGCCGCAGCCGCTCTCGGTTACGCAGATGTCGTTGCGCCGCCGACGTTCGCGATGGTCGTCCAGGACCTCACTCTGCAGCAGCTGCTGAGCGAGCCTGATTCGGGGATCGTGCTCGCGCGAACAATCCACGCGGAGCAACGGTTCGCCTACACCCGACCTATAGTGGCCGGTGACGAGCTGACTGCCAGGCTCAAGGTCACCGGCATTCGTACGATGGGCGGCAATGCGATGATCACGAGCGAAGCGACGATCACAGATGCCGCAGAGGCGCATGTGGTCACCGCGACCAGCGTGCTTCTGGTCGGCTCAGAAGAGGAGAACGCAGCATGAGCAGCTTCAGCGTCGGAGAAGTGATCGCCGAGCGCACCCTGCATCTCACCCGCGATTCGCTCGTGCGCTACGCGGGTGCGTCGGGTGACTTCAACCCCATCCACTATCGCGACGATGTCGCCGCATCCGTTGGCCTGCCTGGTGTTCTCGCGCACGGCATGCTGACGATGGGCATCGCCTCATCCGTCGTGATCGCAGCGCTCGGAGACTCGTCGAAGGTCACCGACTACGGGGTGCGCTTCACCAGACCGGTCGTCGTGGATCCCGACACCGGCGCCGATGTCACCGTGCTCGCCAAGGTCGCCGCGGTCGACGAGACGATCGCCCGCATCGACCTCACCGTGAAATCGGGCGAGACCGCCGTTCTTGGCAAAGCGCAGTTGCGCGTCGCTCTCTGATAGCCGACATGCCGGAGATCACCCCTGTTCCGCTCGCGCAGCTGACGACGCTGCGTACTGGAGCAGCCCCTGAGCGCATGCTGGACGCGGCCACGACCTCCGAGCTCATCGACGCGTTGCGAGATGTGTGGTCGCGCGGCGACGACTGGTTCGTGCTGGGCGGCGGTTCGAACCTGTTCGTCGGTGATGAGCAGTACGAGGGCACAGTGATCAGGGTGCTGACCTCCGGTATCGAGCAGTTGCGCTCCCCCCACCCGGGGCGCGGTCGGCGCAAGGCGCTGGCCGGGCACGACTGGGACGATTTCGTGGCGTACGCCGTCGAGCACGGCCTCGCGGGTGTGGAGGCGATGAGCGGCATCCCCGGCACGATCGGTGCGGCGCCGGTGCAGAACGTCGGAGCCTACGGGCAGGAGATCCAGGAGACTCTCGTCGAGGTCGAGCTCATCGACGAGTCCACCGGCGAGGTCTCCACTGTGCCGGCTTCTGAGCTCGGACTCGGTTTTCGCACGTCAGTGCTCAAGCACCACTACGGCAGCGTTCCCCTGCGGCGCGCGGTGATCTTGTCGGTCACCCTCGATCTTGCCGAGGTCTCCGAAGCGGGTCGCCCTATCGGAGGCGTCCAGCTGCGTCGCGCACTCGGGCTCACCGATGACTCACCCGTTCCGCTTCGCCGTGTGCGCGATGAGATCCTCCGCATCCGTGCGGTCAAGGGCATGCTGCTCGACCCGGATGACGCTGACACCAACAGTGCGGGCTCCTTCTTCCAGAACGCGATCGTCCCGGAATCGGCCGCGCGCCAACTCCCGCCGGAGTGTCCGCGCTGGCCGGTGACTCCCGACCTCGACGCGGTGACCGTCATCCCGCTCGGCTCATACGACGGTCAGATTCCCGTGTCGCCCACCGTTCGCAGCGACGTCAAGGTGAGCGCGGGATGGCTCATCGAGAACGCCGGCATCTCGAAGGGCTTCCGCCTGCCGCGCTCGAGGGCCGCAGTCTCGACCAAGCACGCGCTCGCCCTCACCAACCGTGGCGGTTCCACGGCGGGGGAGATCGCTGAACTCGCCCGCTTCATCCAGGCTCGGGTGCATGCCGAGTTCGGGCTGTTGCTGCAGCCCGAACCTGTCCTCGTCGACGTCGAACTGTAACCGCGGGGGCACCAGGAAACCCGTGACATAAGGGTTATCCACACCGATGGCATCGCCGCATTGACGCGGCCGGTCAGGCGTCCCTAAACTCGGTCGGGATCGTGAGAGCGCTCCTATGGCAGCGTGCGAGCGTAGACAAGGATGTCACTGTGAGCTCATCATTTCCCCCATCCCGACGGGTTGCGACGCTTGTTCTCGCGGGCGCTGTCATCGCCGCCTGCCTCGTTCCGGCGGCAGCCACGGCGACACAGGGCACGGTGCAGACCCTGTTCGACTTCGAGGACGGTGTCGATCGTCACATCCAGTGGGAGGCGGCGGGGGCCGGCATCCAGGAAATCTCGGAGATCGGTGCGAATGCGGAGAACCCCGACAGCGCCAAGGCGCTCTCGTTCGGGTTCGATCTGAGCGCGTCTCCTGGGTATGGCGGCATAGGATTCGAGTTCTCGGATGCTGCCCAGGATTGGTCCGCCTATGACGGCGTGCAGTTCTGGGCTTACGGCGACGGCACGGGTGCATCATTTCAGGTGGAGTTGCTCGACGCCTCGTCCGCCGCTGATCCGACGGGTGCGTATGAACGCTGGGACACGGCCGTCCCGGTCGGCGCGCAGGGGTGGCGGCTCGTGACACTCGACTGGGATCAGTTCGTTCGTGCGAGTGATTTCCAAGACGACGATGCATCGAGCGATGGTGTGCTGGACCTGGACAACGTGCGCGGCATCCTGTTTCCCGCCGACGAGGGGACCGGGGTCGTGAAGATCGATGACATCGCACTCTTCTCCGCGGGAGCCGGCGCACCGCCCACGGTCGGAGCAACCTCTTCGCGGATCGACGTCGCCGAGGGTGAGGAAGCACGCGCGGAAGTGCGCCTGAGCCGCGCCGTCGATTCCGATGTCACCGTGCGATACGCGACCAGGAACGGAACAGCCTCATCGCCCCATGACTTCGCCGCGGTCGAGGGAACACTGACCATCCCCGCGCGTGCGACCAGCGCCGAGATCGTGATCGTCACCGAGGACAACGACGATCACGACGGAAATCGCAGCTTCGAGCTGGGGCTCACAGACGCTGCAGGCGCCACGCTCGCTGCCGACACGATCACGGTGACGATTCGCGACGACGAATCAGGCGGCGGTGAGCCCGCGCCGGAGTACGACCCGATCATAGATTTCGAGCAGCCGCTGGTGCGTGCTGATCCGCAGGCGTCGACGCCGCTGGGCTGGTTCACCGCTCAGGGCGCCGAGAATGTCCCCGACTTCGAGCGTGTCTCCGCATCGGATCGCCCTGGCGCGGCTGAGGGCAACCACGCTCTGCAGATCGGGCTCGACGCCTCCTCCTGGGCGGTGCTGATTGACGCCTTCACCGACGGCAGTGAGTGGATTCCGCAGGATTGGAGCGCATACGGCGGACTCGGATTCTGGATGAAGGGCCAGAACTCCGGCGCGCCGCTTTTCGTGGATCTTCTCGACAATCGCTCTCCCGGTTCCCTCATCGACGACGCGGAGCGTTTCACCGTGACCCTCGTCGATGACTGGAGCGGATGGCGCTTCGTACAGTTCTCCTTCGAAGACTTCGTGCGGAAGAACGTCAACAACGGGGCGCCCGACGACGGTTTCACGCTGAGCGCGATGCACGGATTCGCCATCGGGGTCGAGCAGTCCGCAGGCCTGGCCCTGAATCTGCAGATCGACGACGTCGCCCTGTTCGGCGACGGATCCGCCCGCCCGGTGGTGGCGAGTTTCGCGGGGGCTTCCTTCCCCGTTTCCGAAGGCGAAGATGCCGAGGTGACCGTGTCGTTGAGTCGGGCATCGGAGCAGGACGTCACCGCTTCCTACGCCACCGAAGCTGAAACCGATCGGGTTTCCGCCACGCCTGGGCGCGACTATGTCGAGACTGCCGGCACCGTCACCATACTCGCGGGTGAGCGAACCGGGACGGTCAGCATCCCCACGCTCGATGACGGCAAGTACGAGCGCGACGAGACTTTCCTCGTACGGCTGGATGAAGTCAGCGGCGCCGAGCCGGCGCGCACGGCGATCACGCGGGTGCGCATCGTCGACGATGAGGACGCCGCCGACTTCGCGCATCTCATCGACGACTTCGAGCAGGGCACCGAAGGTCTGGTCTCGTCCGGCGACGCCCTCCTGGCCACGCGCGGCATCGAAGCGGGCAGTCTCGAGGCCTATAGGGCACAGGCCGGTTACGAGAACGTGCTCGACGTGACTGGCCCTGGAGGGTTCGCGCGAACGTTCGAGGAACCAGCGGACTGGAGCGAATCCGAGGGCGTCGGGTTCTGGTATCGGGGCCTCGGCGATGGGCAACCCGTGACGCTCGGACTCAGTGCGGGCGAGACGCAGCCTACGGCGATCGAGGATTGGACGCTGGCGTGGGCGGATGAGTTCGACGGCGATCCCGGCACCCCAGCGGACGCGCGCTACTGGACGTATGAGACCGGCGGCCACGGGTGGGGTAACGACGAGCTGCAGTACTACACCGATTCGACCGACAACGCCGCTCATGATGGCGAAGGCAACCTCGTGATCACGATGCGCGAAGTGGAGGATCCAGCGTCCTCAGGGCTTGACTGCTGGTACGGTCCATGTCGGTTCACCTCGGCCAGACTCATCACCGAGAATAAGATCGAGCTCAAGCACGGGCGTATCGAGACGAGGGTGAAACTGCCCGACGGGGAAGCAGGAATCTGGCCCGCCTTCTGGGCCTTGGGTGACGACTTCCGTGAGGTGGACTGGCCGCAGACCGGCGAGATCGACGTGATGGAGTACGTCGGCAAGCTGCCGAACGAGGTGTTCGGCACGATACACGGTCCTGGTTACTCCGGAGGATCAGGCATCGGTGACATTCATGACTTCGGAGAGAACCTCGGCGGCGAGTGGATGACCTTCGCGGTGGAGTGGGAACAGAACGTCATCCGCTGGTATGCCCAGCGCGACGGGGAGGACCCCGTGCAGTTCTTCGAGGTGACGCCGGACGCGGTCGCGCCGAACGAGTGGGTCTTCGAGCATCCGTTCTTCTTCATCGCGAACATGGCCGTCGGCGGCAATTTCGGCGGCCCGCTGAGCTCGGACCTGACGTTCCCGCAGGAGTACATGCTCGACTACGTGCGGGTGTACCAGACACCGGTGACGGCGGAACGCTTCGAAGCCACTTTCGCCGATGACACTGAGGGCTGGCGTTTCATAGAGGTGCCGTTCGCCGATCTCGTCCGGTCCGAAGAGCAGCCGGACGGCGCACTCGATGACGGACTCGACCTCACGAACGTGCAGGGCTACGAGCTGTCGCGGGGAGAGACGGCGCAGATCGAGGCGAGGGTGCTCGCTGCACAGGCTGCGCCGCTCGGATCGGTCAGCATCGACCAGGTGCAGTTGCTCGAAGCGGTCGCGGGCGGAACCGGCGCCGATGGCGTCAGCGGCGGGAACGGCAGTGACTCCGGAGCGGCCGATTCGCTCGCGACGACGGGCGGTTCGGTTCCTGGTGAGGTGTTCTTGATCGGTCTTCTTCTCGTCGTCGCAGGTGCAGCGACCTCCTTGCGCAGGGAGAGAGCGGGCCGGTCGTGGATCGGATGAGATCGTGACCGCGATGTCGCCTCTGGGGCTACACTCGCGGGATGACCGGACTCGTGCCTTACCTGTTCTTCCCCGGAAACGCGGCGGAAGCACTTGCGTTCTACAGATCCGTTTTCGGCGGCGAACTCGCGCTTCACACGTACGCCGATGTCCAACGCACTGACGGCCCCTCAGACGCGATAGGGCACGGCATGCTGCAGGGTGCAGTCGACCTCTTCGCCGCAGACGCCGGGCCCGATGCCGACGCCGTTCATATCGTCGGCGCGGCCTTCTCGCTGCTCGGCGCCGCGAAACCGGACGTGCTGCACGAGTGGTTCGCGAAACTCTCTGTCGAGGGCACGGCGATCGATCCGCTGCAGAAGCGACCGTGGGGCGACTTCGACGGTCAGGTCACCGATCGATACGGTATCCGGTGGCTGATCGGATACGAGGGCTGACTTCCCCTCACGGGACCCCGGCGCTATACGAACAGGCGTTGGAGGCGCTGCACGCCCTCAAGAAGCGCGTCATCGGCGAGAGCGTACGACAGCCGCAGGTATCCCGAGGGGCCGAAGGCCTCACCGGGTACGACAGCGACCTCGGCCTTTTCGAGGATGAGATCGGCCAGCTCCAGCGATGTCGTCGGTGTGACGCCGCCCCAGTTGCGGTGGAGTAGGCCCTGCACGTCGGGGTAGACGTAGAAGGCGCCGAGCGGGTTGGGTACCCGAACGCCGTCGATCTTCGAAAGCTCGGAAACGATCAGCTGCCGGCGGCGATCGAACGCCTCGCGGAACTGCTCGGCCTCTGTCTGGGGCCCGTTGAGGGCGGCGATGGCGCCGTGCTGCGCGACGTTGTTGACGTTGCTCGACAGGTGCGACTGCAGGTTGCCTGCGACCTTGATCGCGTCGGCGGGGCCGACCATCCAGCCCACACGCCAGCCGGTCATGGCGTAGGTCTTCGCGACGCCGTTCACGAGGATCGTCTGCTCTGCGGCAGCCGGAACAGCCTCGACGATCGAGGTGGCCTTCAGGCCCTCATAGGTGAGGTTCTGGTAGATCTCATCTGAGATGATCCAGATGCCGTGCTCGACGGCCCACTCGCCGATCGCCTTGGTCTCTTCTGCGGTGTACACCGATCCGGTGGGATTCGAGGGTGACACGAAAACGAGGGCCGTCGTACGGTCGGTGCGCGCCTCTTCGAGCTGCGCGACAGTCACCTTGTAGTCCTGCTCTGCCCCGGCGAAGACGGTGACGGGGATGCCGTCGGCAAGGGCGATGGCCTCGGGGTATGTCGTCCAGTAGGGCGCAGGCAGCAGTACTTCGTCGCCGGGGTTCACGACAGCCTGGAACGCCTGGTAGACGGACTGCTTGCCGCCGTTGGTGATGATGACCTGGCTGGGCGAGACCTCAAGGCCTGAGTCGCGCAACGTCTTCGCAGCGACGGCCTCTCGCAGCGCAGGCAGGCCTGCTGCGGGGGTGTAGCGGTAGCTCGCCGGATCGGCGAGAGCCTCTGCCGCGGCATCCACGATGAACTGCGGGGTCGCGAAATCCGGCTCGCCGGCGGCGTATGAGATGACGGGCTTGCCCGCCGCCTTCAGAGCTTTGGCCTTGGCATCTACCTTGAGTGTTGCCGACTCGGCGATGGCGGACAGTTTGCGAGAGAGAGGGGCACGTTCGGTCACGCTCCGAGCCTACTCGCGCACACGTGTCCGTGTCAGTCCGCAGACGAGATCTGTCCGTGAGACTCAGTATCGCGTAGACTGATCCTCAGTTTCGTTTACGCCGATGTTCGAGGAGTGCGCCATGGCCGCCGATTCCCTGTATGAGCCCCCCGTGTCCGACTACTCGTTCCTCTACGGAGAGGCGTTCGGGCTCGACCTGGTCGCCCGCGCAACCGGCGGCGAACTGACAGCGCAGGACGCGGCCGAGATCGTCGCAGGCGCCGGCGAGTTCGCGGCATCCGTGCTCGCACCGCTGGACGCCGTCGGCGACCGGCAGGGCGCGCAGCTCGTCGAAGGCGAGGTGCGCATGCCCGAGGGGTTCGCCGAGGCATATCGCGCTTTCGTCGAGGCCGGGTGGATCACTGCTGAAGCGCCGACCTCTGCCGGCGGCGACGGATTGCCCGGCGTCGTGCGCGCAGGGCTCGGCGAGATCTGGAACGCATCGAACGCCGCCTTCGCGCTGTGCTGGCTGCTGACGGCCGGGCAGATCCACGCCTTGGACGCCGTGGCGTCCGAGGCAGTGCGCGAGACCTTCCTCACCAAACTCGTCAGCGGTGAGTGGACCGGCACCATGAACCTGACCGAGCCCGAAGCCGGCACGGATCTGGGGGCGATCCGCACGATGGCGACTCAGCGCGACGACGCTACCTGGGCTGTGCGTGGACAGAAGATCTTCATCACGTGGGGTGACCACGACATCGCCGAGAACATCGTGCACCTCGTGCTTGCTCGCACTCCTGGTGCACCGGATGGTGCGAGAGGGCTGTCGCTGTTCGTGGTTCCGCGTGTTCTCGTGAACGAGGACGGCACGCTCGGCGAGCGCAATGCTGTCACCACGGTGGCGATCGAGGAGAAGCTCGGCATTCACGGAAGCCCGACCTGCGTGCTGTCGTACGAGGATGCCGTGGGCCACCTGGTCGGCGACCTGCACGGTGGTCTGGCGGGCATGTTCGTCATGATGAACTCCGCGCGTGCGGGAATGGGGTATCAGGCCACAGGCATCTCCGATCGCGCCTACCAGCGAGCACTGGCGTACGCGAATGAACGCCTGCAGGGTCCTGTGCTCGATCGCCCTGCGGGCACACCCATCGCCCAGCATCCTGACGTGCAGCGATTGCTGCTGTCCATGTCGAGTCGCATTTTCGCCATGCGCGCGGTCGGTGTGCTCGTGGGTGACCTGTTCGACCGTGCCGAGACGGATGGCACCGGCGCGCTCGCCGAGTTCTTTGTTCCGGTGCTGAAGGGCTGGGCCACTGAGGATGCGCTCGTCGTGACCTCCGATGCCATTCAGGTGCACGGTGGCATGGGCTTCATCGAAGAGACCGGCGTCGCCCAGCACTACCGCGATGCGCGCATCATGCCGATCTACGAGGGCACCACGGCGATCCAGGCGAATGATCTCGTCGGCCGCAAGGTGCTGCGCGACGGCGGAGCCACCGCCGAATCCCTGTTCGCTCAGATCGAGCAGACCGTCGACGCGCTGCGTGCAGACGGTGCAGAGATCGCGACCCGCACAGCCGATCGTCTGGCGCGCGCCGTGGACTCTGCGCGCCGCGCGACCACATCGCTGCTCGAGTTCGGATCGTCGCGCGATGCTCTCGCCGCCGGCGTTCCCTACCTCATGCTGCTCGGCACGCTCGCGGGAGGATGGATGCACGCGCTCGCCGTCGGGGCCGTCGCCGACGGTACGCGCGATGACGCCGCCGCCCGTCTGGCCAGTGCGGACTTCTACGGCGCGCACCACCTGCCGCGCGTACACGCCCTCGCCGAGACGGTCGCTGCGGGCGAGATCGGCTGAACATCCCGCTGTTCACCTCATCTGAAAGGGGTGCCTCACGACCTGAGGCACCCCTTTCAGATGAAACGCGGCGGGAACGGCCATGGAAAGAGCCCGGCCCCGGCGAGCAGAGCGACCGCGATGACGAACGCGAACATCCCGATCGCGGCGCATATCAGCAGCGGCTGCGGCTGGGGTACACCGATGCTCAGCACGATGCCGATGATGAGGACCGCGGCGACCGCCCACCAGGTGAACGCGAACAGATACACCAGCATCGACGGAATCAGTAGCGCTTCCGGCGGTACTTCGCCCGGGTCGGTGAGCATCAGCGCGCTGCACACGAGCCCGATGCCGGAGGTGATCGTTCCGGCGACGAGGAGTGCCCGGGCCGCGGTGCGACGCGTCGATGGTGCGGGGCGGGGGACATCGATGCTGGCGTTCATGCCGAGCACGCTATCGAACTCCGCACCGACACCCTGGGTTATCCACAGCCCTCGTGAGCCAGCCGACGAGAAACGCCCTGCCGCGCGAAAGATATGCGGGCAGAACGTTTCTCGTGCAGGAGAGCGTTTCTCCGATCAGGCCTCTTCGACCAGGAACTTCGAGTAAGCGCCCAGCGTCAGGAACGACGGGAACTCGTCACGCAGCGCGACCTCCCGGAACACGTCGGCGGCGTCGTCGAAGCGGTCCGCGTCCGTGCGCGGGACCTGGGCCAGCACATCGGCGATCAGATCCTCGATGTAGTCGGGCGTGATGCGCGTGCCCTCCTCAGTCGTGCGGTCCTGGTGGATCCACTGCCACACCTGCGAGCGGCTGATCTCGGCGGTCGCAGCATCCTCCATCAGGTTGTCGATGGCGACGGCGCCGAGACCGCGGATCCATGCCTCGATGTACCGGATGCCGACCGAGACGTTGTCGCGAACTCCCTGAGCGGTGATCGGGCGACCGATCTGCAGGTTCAGCAGGTCCTCCGCGCGAACCTGCACGTCGTCGCGCTGCCGATCTACCTGGTTGGGTCGGTCGCCGAGGACTGCGTCGAATTCCGCCTGCGCGGTGGGGATCAGGTCGGGGTGGGCGACCCAGGTGCCGTCGAAGCCGTCGCCGGCCTCACGCTTCTTGTCGGCGGCGACCTTCTCCAGCGCGCGTGCCGTCACCTCGGGGTCGCGGCGACTGGGGATCGATGCGCTCATGCCACCGATCGCGAAAGCACCGCGCTTGTGGCAGGTCTTCACGAGCAGTTCTGTGTACGCCCGCATGAACGGCACGGTCATGGTGACCTCGCTGCGGTCCGGCAGGACGAAACGAGCGCCGCGACCGCGGTAGTTCTTGATGATCGAGAAGATGTAGTCCCAGCGTCCCGCGTTGAGTCCCGCGCAGTGCTCACGCAGCTCGTAGAGAATCTCATCCATCTCGAACGCCGCAGGCAGTGTCTCGATAAGAACCGTTGCCCGCACAGTGCCGTGCTCGATGCCGATGTAGTCCTCAGCGAAGGTGAACACGTCATTCCACAGCTTTGCCTCTTCGCTCGATTCCAGCTTGGCGATGTAGAAGTACGGGCCACGACCGGCTTCGATCAGGGCCTTGGCGTTGTGGAAGAAGTAGAGACCGAAATCGACGAGCGAACCGGATGCCGCCATGCTGCGGCCGGACCGGTCGATGAAGTTCAGGTGCTTCTCCGTCAGGTGCCAGCCGCGCGGACGCATCACGATGGTAGGGGTGCGCTCTGCGGTGACCTCGTAGGTCTTGCCCTCTTCGCTGGTGAACGACAGCTCGCCGCGGATCGCGTCACGCAGCGACAACTGCCCGCCGATGACGTTGTTCCACGTGGGGCTCGTGGCATCCTCCTGGTCGGCGAGCCAGACTCGTGCACCCGAGTTGAGAGCGTTGATGGTCATCTTCGGGTCGGTGGGGCCGGTGATCTCGACGCGGCGGTCTTCCAGTCCCGGACCGGCTCCGGCCACGCGCCAGTCGGCATCCTCGCGGATGTGTCGGGTGTCGTCGCGGAATCGCGGGTCGTGACCGTTGCCGATCTCGAAGCGGCGACGCATCCGATCGGCGAGTCGGTCGTGACGGCGGGCGGCGAAGCGGTGGTGCAGTTCGGTGAGGAAAGCGATTGCCTCAGGGGTGAGGATCTCGTCGAAGCGGTCGCGGATGGGGCCGGTGACCTCAAGAGCCGGACCCTGCGCGATGGTCTGCGTCGGAGCCGTCGTCGGGGGAGCGGTGGGAGTAGTCATCATCGTCATCCTTTGCTGTGTCGAGTGCCTTGAGACCTACTCTGCGTGAACTTCGAGCCTCTGACTGGCCAATCCGGGGGAGAAGAAATCATCAATTTCTGTTTTTGTGACAGAATCGACGGCATGACCCTTCGACAGGCTCAGGGATCGGTCTCTGAGGAAGAAGACACCGACGCCCTCACCATCGGCCGGCGCATCCGCCAACTCCGCACGGCGCGGGGTATGACACTCGAGGACCTCGCCACCGCGGTCGAGCGTGCCCCCAGCCAGCTCTCGATGATCGAGACGGGCAAGCGCGAGCCGAAGCTCACACTGCTGCAGGCGATCGCGCGTGCACTCGGCACGGGCATTGACGCGCTGCTCGAAGGTGAGCCGCTCGACGAGCGCAGCGCGGTGGAGATCGCCCTTGAGCGCGCGATGAAGGGCCAGACCTTCCAATCGCTTGGCATCGAACCGTTCCGCATCGCCAAAAGCGTTCCCACCGACGCGCTGAAGGCGCTACTCGCATTGCACGGTGAGATCGACCGCCTGCGTGACGAACGGGCGGCCACACCCGAGGAAGCTCGTCGGGCGAACGTCGAGCTTCGCCATCTGATGCGGCGTCAAGACAACCATTTCGCCGATCTGGAGACGAAGGCATCCGAGATCCTCAGCGCTGTCGGCCACCCCGGCGGTCCGCTCACCCAGCGCACGGCATCCGAGATCGCTGCGTATCTCGGATTCACGCTGCACTACGCTCCCGACCTTCCGCAGTCCACGCGCAGCGTCGCTGATCTCGCCAACGGGCGACTGTACCTCTCGAGTTCGGTGCCGGCCAAGGGCGACGCGCGCACGGCGGTGCTGCAGGCGCTGTCGAGCCGAATGCTGGGGCACTCAGAACCACGCAGCTACGCGGAGTTCCTGCGCCAGCGCGTCGAGACGAACTACTTGACCGGCGCGCTGCTGATCCCCGAGGCGCACGTCGTTCCCTCCCTGAAGGACGCCAAGGAGCGCAGGGCGATCTCGATCGAAGACCTCCGGGACGCGTACTCGGTGTCGTATGAGACGGCGGCGCACCGCTTCACCAACCTCGCCACCCGTCACCTCGACATCCCTGTGCACTTCTTGAAGGTGCATGAGTCGGGCACGATCACCAAGGCGTATGAGAACGACGATGTGAACTTCCCGACTGACCGGCTCGGGGCGATCGAGGGGCAGATGTGCTGCCGTCGCTGGACGAGTCGGGTCGTGTTCGATGAGGATGACCGATTCAACCCGTACTACCAGTACACCGATACGGGCAATGGAACATACTGGTGCACTGCGCGCGTGGAGGCATCCAGCGAGGGGCTGCATTCGGTGAGCGTCGGCGTGCGCTTCGATGACACGAAGTGGTTCGTCGGGCGCGACACGCAGAGCCGGGCCATCTCCAAGCACTCGGTCGAGGTGTGCTGCCGGCGGGCACCGTCCGAGCTGGAGGAGCGCTGGAGAGAGCACTCCTGGCCGAACGTGAAGACTCCGCGCACGCTGCTCGCGACCCTTCCGACCGGGTCATTCCCGGGCGTCGATACGACCGATGTCTACGAGTTCCTGGAGGCGCACGCGCCGTCCTGACGGCCACCGAGCTGCGCGTGATCGAGTCGCTCAGCGCCGGACGGATAATCTGGGCGCGTGAATGCAGTCCGCGGGAGGGTGCTCATGCACAGCGAGACGCAAGACCGTTCGACGGCGGATCCGTCGTCCGAAGCGTTGACCTTTCGGTCAGAGACGCGCAGCCTGTTGTCGGGCGTCAACCTCGTCGTTCTCGTCATAGCGCTTGCCGCAGGCGTCTGGGGCTCGTTCGACGGCATGGCCGATGCGACGGAGGATCGGCCGTGGGGCAACCTCACCATCGCGGCGTCGGGACTCTATACCGGGTGGTGCATGTTGCAGCCGGCCCTGCGACGCGACACCGACATCGGTGGGCTGATGATGCGGACCATCTCGGCGTGTCTGATCGCTCCCGCGTTCGTCGCGGTTCCCATCGCAGCCGTCGTCGGCATCGCTGTCCTGTTTCCCGGGACTCGCGATGCGATCACTGCCGCGGAGAGCGCCAATGGCGGGTTTCACTATTACTGGTCTGAGGGCATCGGCTCTCAGCTGGTCCTGGTGCCGATGGCCGGTTGGATTGTCGGCGCCGCCGTCGCTCTGGGCGTGCTGCTGATTCTGACACTGCCGATCGTCTCCATCCGGTTCCCCATGGCTGTCTCGGCCGGGTCACACATCGAGAAGGTGGCGGGATACAAGCGCGCGTCGACGCCGGCGCTCATCTTCTGCGGCCTCGGTGCGACCACGCTCGGCATCGCGTTGTGGGTGTTCGGGGAGGGCGGCAGCATCGTGGACTTCCCGGAGGGGCTCCGTCGATTCCTCGATCAGCTCTCCCAGGGGATCTTCTACTGCGACGAGGCGATGTGGCTGTTCGGGGTGACGTTCGTCATGATCGGGGTGGCAGCGATGGGCTGGGGGTGCGCACGCGTGATGTTCGCGCGCGGCCGTGGTTCACAGCAGTAGCCGCCGGAGGTGTGCGGGGTTTGATCGGGGCCTCAGCCCCGCACGGTCTGCAACGCCGTCCAGAGCTCTGCGCGCGCAGGGAACGTCGACAGGTCGGTGTCGAGCAACCGGGCCGCCTGCGCCACTCGTGAGCGCAGAGTGTGGCGATGGATGCCGAGAGCCGCAGCCGCAGTTTCAAAACGGGCATCGTGCTCGAGCCACGCACGCAACGTCTGCTCCAACCCGTCGTGAGAGCGCAGTGGCGCCAGCCGGGACGCTGCGACGAGCCGAGCCTCGTCGGTCGCGAGAGCGCTGAGGATGCTGGCTGCCACAGTGTCCGCATAACGCACGGCACCGCTCCGCTGGGCGCTGGAGCCGCGGTGCCGTAGCCCCGCGCCAGCCTGCTCGTGCGCCCGAGAGAACGCCTGATAGCTCTCCGGCTCTGACACGCCGAGACGAATGTCGAAGTGCTCGGCGACCTCGTCGAACAGGTGCTGGTCGGCGGCGGAGACGAAGACGGTGAACCCGGCTTCGGAGGAGGCGCTGAACACAGAGATGCCGTTGTCGCGATGCTGCCGATCCCACCAGTCTGCGATCGCATCGGCGGGAGCATCCGCCGATGCGATGCCGATCACGACGGGCTCTTGCGGAAGGGCATCGATCACGTGATGGGCGAGTGTCGGGTCATCCTTGAGCAATGAAGCGAGCACTTGCGAGCGCAACCGTCGAAGGGCGCGTTCGAGCTGTTCATTCTGTTGGAGGGCGAGTCCTGCCATCGCGATCACGGACGTGACGACCGCGCGCGCCTCTGCGTCGAGGTGCGCGGTGCCGATGGCGATCACTCCGCGAAGATGCCCGGCACCGCCCAACGTGAACAGCGTGAAGGATTGCGTCCCGAGGGTGAGCGACTGGCTGGCGTGGCCGCCTCGCGCGATGAGTTCGGTGGCGCGGGCGGCGATGAGCGCGGTGGCTTCTGGCGCGAGGTGCCGGCGCGGATGCTCGTGCGACAGCGCTCCGGTCGCGTCGAACATGCCGACCCAGCGGTCCAGACGTCGGGCGAGTTCTGACAGCGTGGATTCCAGGCCGCGCGGGCGGAGGGCGGCGATGGCGATGGCGCGTTGCGTGTCCAGTGCCCACGTGCGCCGGGCGTAGCTTTGCGCGGCGATCGCTTCGGAGTGAGCGCGCGCCACTGCGATGAAGGGGGTGTCATAGGGCACTTCGAACAGCGGAACGTCTGCCGCGCTACAGGCGACGATGAGGCGTTCGGGAATGCCGGCACGCTGCACCTCGGTGCCGAATCCCAGTCCGACCACACCGCGTTCGACGAGGCGTGCGACGTACGCATCGATGTCTGCGTTGTCCTCCTCTGCGAACTGCGTGCCGGTGGTGAGAAGCGCGAGGTCTTCGGCGAGGAAGGGTGTGGGATCGACGAGATCAGAAGAGTGCACCCAGCGTAGCGGCCTGTCCAGGGCGCCCTCGGCGAGATCGTCCGAAACGAGCCGCAGCCCGAGGTCACGGCGTCCCAACAGTGCACGCAGCGTCGGCCGTTCCACGGGTCCGCCTCTCCGTTCTGTACGCTTCGGCGAAGCGAACTTTCAGATTATACATCCGGGCGAATGCGGCGCTGGGGAGTCAGGCCTACGCTCGCACACATGACCCTCTTCGACTCAACGACCGAAACCTTCCCTCTCGGCGGACCCGACCTCCCGCAGACGCGTCGCTTGGTCACCGATCTTCCCGGCCCCCGATCCGCCGCGATCCTGGCTCGTAAAGCCGACGCCGTCCCGGCCGGCGTCGGGCACACCGCACCCGTCGCCGCCGTCGCCGCAGGAGGCGGAGTCGTCGTTGACGCTGACGGCAACTCGCTCATCGATCTCGGCAGCGGAATCGCCGTCACCACGGTCGGAAACGCGCACCCGAAAGTGGCCGCGGCCGTCGCCGCTCAAGCCGCGCAGTTCACGCACTCCTGCTTCATGATCTCGCCGTACGAGTCGTACATTGCCGTCGCCGAAGCGCTCAACCGTCTCACTCCCGGCGATTTCGTCAAGAAGAGTGCGCTGTTCAACTCAGGCGCAGAGGCCGTCGAGAACGCCATCAAGATCGCCCGCAAATACACGGGGCGGCAAGCCGTCGTCGCCTTCGATCACGGGTACCACGGTCGAACGAACCTGACGATGGCGCTGACGGCCAAGTCGATGCCGTACAAAAGCGGCTTCGGGCCCTTCGCTCCAGAGGTGTACCGTGCGCCGATGTCGTACCCGTTCCGCGACGGCCTCACCGGACCCGAAGCGGCAGCACGTGCGATCTCGCAGTTGGAGAAGCAGGTCGGCGCAGACAACCTCGCCGCCATCGTGATCGAGCCGATCCAGGGCGAAGGCGGATTCATCGTCCCCGCAGAAGGTTTCCTTCCTGCGCTGCAGGAATGGTGCCGAGCGAACGGCGTCGTCTTCATCGCCGACGAGGTCCAGACCGGTTTTGCGCGCACCGGTCACATGTTCGCGAGTGAGATCTTCGGCATCGAGCCGGACCTCATCACCACGGCCAAGGGCATCGCCGCAGGCCTCCCGCTGGCGGCTGTGACCGGAAGAGCGGAAATCATGGATGCGTCGCAGGCTGGCGGCCTCGGTGGGACCTACGGCGGCAACCCGATCGCCTGCGCCGCGGCCCTCGTGGCCATCGATCTCTTCGAGAACGACGGCCTGATCGAGCGCGCGCAGGAGATCGGAACCCTTCTGAAGAGCCGACTCGCTGAAGTGCAGGAGGCAGACCCTCGCATCGGCGAGGTTCGCGGACACGGGGCGATGATCGCCGCCGAGTTCGTGGATCCTGTCACGAACGCTCCGGATGCCGCTCTCACCTCCGCAGTCGCGAAGGCGTGCATCGCCCAGGGCGTGATCGTGCTCACCTGCGGTACGTATGGAAACGTCATCCGCTTCCTGCCGCCGCTCGCAATCGGGGACGATCTCTTGAACGAAGGACTCGACATCGTCGCCGCAGCGCTCGCCGCCGCATAGAACGTCCGGTGCCGATCCGTGTCGGGGGATATCGGATCGGCACCGGCTCTTTCACACCGACCAGACAGACAGAAAGGCACGCCGATGACCGACATCGCACGAGACGTCGTGATCGTCGGCGCGAGCGCCATCGGACTCACAGCGGCGAATGCGCTGCGCATGGCGGGGCTGTCAGTCGCCGTACTCGAAGCGAACGACCGCGTGGGCGACGAGTCCAGCGAACTGCCTCATCTGCTCGCCGAGCGCCTCGGCCAGGACGTTCTGCTGAACCATCGTGTGCAGAGCATGCACTGGTCGCAGGTGCCGAGCGTCACAGCGACGGCCCAAGAGGTGACCGTGCACGCCCGGTTCGCGATCATGGCCGATGACGGCGCCGACGCGATCGAATTCGAGCCCTCGCTTTCCCGCTCCGCAGCGGGTACCCCCATCCATTTCGCCAGCAGCGACGATACGGCGCGCACCGCCGCCGCCGCCATCGTCGAGACCATTCGATCCTGAAAGAGAGAATCATGACCACCGCACGTGCCGCGAATGAGACCCGCCTGCTCGACAGCGTTCCCACCAACCTCTTCATCGGAGGCAGATGGACGGACGCAGAGGGAGCGCGCACTTTCGACGTACGAGACCCCGCTACCGGTGACGTGCTGGCCTCGATCGCCGATGCGACCCCGCAGGACGGCATCCGTGCCCTCGATGCGGCTGTCGCCGCGCAGGAGAGCTGGGCTGCGACAGCGCCCCGCGAGCGCAGCGAAATCCTTCGCCGCGCGTTCGACCTCGTGCAGGAGCACAAGGAGGACCTTGCGCTCCTCATGACGCTCGAGATGGGCAAGCCTCTCGCCGAGGCTCGTGGTGAAGTCGTCTACGGCGGCGAATTCCTGCGCTGGTTCAGCGAGGAGGCCGTGCGCATCTCGGGCCGCTACGGCACCAATCCCGAGGGCACCGCGCATATGGTCGTCTCTCAGCGCCCGGTGGGACCATCGTTCTTCATCACGCCGTGGAACTTTCCGTTCGCGATGGCGACTCGGAAGATCGCTCCGGCGCTCGCCGCGGGGTGCACCGTCGTCATCAAGCCCCCGGCCCTCACTCCGCTGACGACGATCTTCTTCGTCTCGCTGCTGGAGAAGGCCGGCCTGCCCGCGGGTGTCGTGAACGTCGTGCAGACATCGACGTCATCGAAGGTGTCGGCTCCGATCATCGCTGACCCCCGGCTGCGAAAGCTCTCCTTCACCGGATCGACCGAGGTCGGTCGCAAACTCATCGCTCAGGCCGCTGAGGGCGTGCTGCGTGTCTCGATGGAGCTCGGCGGCAACGCCCCCTTCGTGGTCTTTGAGGACGCGGATCTCGACAAGGCAGTCGAGGGGGCGATGGCGGCGAAGTTCCGCAACATCGGTCAGGCCTGCACTGCGGCGAACCGCTTCATCGTTCACGCCTCGATCGCTGAAGAGTTCGCCGCACGCGTGTCCGCGCGCGTCAAGGAGATGAAGGTCGGGCGCGGCACAGAAGACGGCGTCACGATCGGACCACTCATCGATGCGGATGCCGTGGCCAAGGCCGGCGAACTCGTCAGCGACGCGCTCGAGCGCGGTGCCACCGTGCTGGCCGGCGGCAATGCGATCGACGGCAGGGGCACCTTCTTCGAGCCCACGGTGATCACCGAGGTCGCTGCAGGCAGCGACATCCTGCGCGAGGAGATCTTCGGTCCCGTGCTCGCGATCTCCACCTTCGAGACGGAGGAGGAGGGCGTGCGTCTAGCCAATGACACGGAGTACGGTCTGGTCTCGTACGTCTTCACAGAAGACCTCGCACGTGGCCACCGCATGATCGATGCCCTCGAGACGGGCATGATGGGGCTCAACGTCGGCGTCGTCTCGAACGCCGCGGCGCCGTTCGGCGGTGTCAAGCAATCCGGCGTCGGCCGCGAGGGAGGTTTCGAAGGCATCCACGAGTACCTGTCGACCAAGTACACCCTGATCCCCAACTGATCGCCACCGCCCGCCCCTGATTGAACGCCACCGCCCGCTCCCTGAGCCTGTCGAAGGGCCGGGCGCCCGCAAAGCAAAGGACGAGACATGACTGACTACGCCGTCATCAACCCCGCAACCGGACAGACCGTCGCAACGTACGACACGTTCACCGATGCTCAGATCGAGGACGCAGTCGCGCGCGCTCATTCGGCGGCATCCGTCTGGGGCGCCACGTCACCGGCGGATCGCGCCGCGGTGGTGCGTCGCATCGCACAACTGCACCGCGAGCGCACGGACGAGCTCGCCGCGATCATCGTCCGCGAGATGGGCAAGCCCATCGCTGCTGCCGTCGGCGAGGTCGACTTCGCCGCCGACATCATCGAGTTCTATGCCGACAACATCGAGCAGATCACCCAGGACCAGCCGCTGCCAGTCCTCGGCGAGGGTACAGGTGTCGTCCGACGCGCTCCGCTGGGTGCGCTGTTGGGCATCATGCCGTGGAACTTCCCGGCGTATCAGGTCGCGCGTTTCGCCGGTCCGAACCTCGCGGTCGGCAACACGATCATTCTGAAGCACGCCCCGCAGTGCCCCGAATCCGCGGCTGCGCTCGAAGCGATCTATCGCGACGCAGGCTTGCCGGACGGCGCTTACGTCAACGTCTACGCGACGAACGACCAGGCGGCGACGATCATCGCCGATTCGCGGGTGCGCGGAGTGTCCGTCACGGGCTCGGAACGCGCTGGTGCCGCTGTTGCCGAACTGGCGGGGAAGCACCTGAAGAAGGTCGCTCTCGAACTCGGCGGATCGGATCCGTTCATCGTGCTCTCCACCGACGACATGACTGCCACAGTGCAGGCGGCGGTCGATGCGCGTCTCGACAACAACGGCCAGTCCTGCAACGGAGCGAAGCGCTTCATCATCGTGGACGGTCTGTACGAGGAGTTCACGACGAGATTCACAGACGCGCTCGCCGCAGTGACGGCATCTGATCCGACGAGAGAGGACACCGTTCTGGGGCCGCTCTCTTCCGAGGCAGCCGCGAGCCGGCTGCAGGAGCAGATCGACCGTGCGGTCGATCAGGGAGCGAAGCTGCTCACCGGAGGCACCCGCGAGGGCACCTTCTTTGCTCCGACGGTTCTGGCGGACGTGACTCCAGAGATGGACGTGTACAGCGAGGAGCTGTTCGGGCCGGCCGCTGTCGTGTACCGGGTGGACTCGGAGGAGGCCGCCATCCACCTCGCCAACGACACACCGTTCGGGCTCGGGTCGTATGTGTTCACCACTGATCCGGCGCAGGCTGAGCGCGTAGCCGATCAGATCGAAGCAGGTATGGTCTACGTCAACCTCGTCGGTGCTGACAGCCCGGAGCTGCCTTTCGGGGGAGTGAAGCGCAGTGGTACGTCACGAGAGCTGGGTCTGCTCGCTGCTGACGAGTTCGTGAACAAGAAGCTCATCCGAATCGGCTGAGCCCACTGTCTGGTTCGGGCATAGGCTCGAGCCATGGTCACCGTCGCTGAGAACATCGTCCACACTCTTCGCGCGAACAACGTCGAACGCGTCTACGGCATCCCCGGGGATTCGCTCAACGGTTTCACCGATGCCCTTCGCAAGGACGGCACGATCCGCTGGCTGCACGTGCGCCATGAAGAGTCGGCGGCGTTCGCGGCAGCTGCGGATGCTGCGCTGACAGGCGATCTCGCCGTCGTCGCAGGCTCCTGCGGGCCGGGGAACCTGCACCTCATCAACGGTCTCTTCGACGCGAACCGCTCTCGGGTGCCGGTCCTTGCGATCGCGGCGCACATTCCCACTGTGGAGATCGGCACCGGGTACTTCCAGGAGACGCATCCGCAGGAGTTGTTCCGCGAATGCAGCGTCTACGTCGAGTACGTCGCAGACCCCGTCCAGATGCCGCGCGTCCTCGAGATCGCGATGCGAGCGGCGATCGAACAGCGCGGGGTCGCTGTGATCGTCATCCCCGGTGACGTCGCTCTCGACGACGTGCCCGTCGATCGTGCATCCGTCATCGAACGCACCCGCTCGGTGACTCTGCCCAGCGGTGACGAGCTGGAGAAGGCCGCGACGTTGCTGAACGCGGCGAAGAAGATCACCATCCTCGCCGGCGCGGGCGTGGAGGGCGCCCACGATGAGGTCGTCGCTCTGGCGGATCGCTTGGGTGCGCCGATCGTGCACGCCCTTCGCGGCAAGGAGTTCATCGAGTACGACAACCCCTTCGATGTGGGGATGACGGGGCTGCTGGGCTTCGCTTCCGGTTATCGAGCGATGGATGCCGCGGATGCTGTTCTCCTGCTGGGAACCGACTTTCCCTACACGCAGTTCTATCCGGATGGCGCGACCACTATTCAGGTCGACATCCGCGGGTCTCAGCTCGGAAAACGGCATCCACTGGATCTCGGCCTCGTCGGCGATGTCAAGGCGACGGCTGCGGCGCTGCTGCCGCGTCTGGCGGAAAGAGGCGATCGTTCGCATCTTGAAGACGCGGTCGCGCACTATCGCAAGACGCGTGAGAAGCTCGACGAGCTCGCGGTGCCGTCGCGGGGCGACAATCCCATTCACCCGCAGTATCTCGCGCGGCTTCTCGACGAGGGCGCGGCCGATGACGCAGTCTTCACCGCCGATGTCGGCTCGCCGACGGTATGGGCGGCGCGCTATCTGACGATGAACGGCAAACGGCGACTGATCGGATCGTTCACGCACGGCTCGATGGCCAACGCGCTCATGCACGGCATCGGCGCGCAGGCGGTGCAGCCGGAACGGCAGGTCGTGGCGCTGGCCGGCGACGGAGGGCTGGCGATGATGCTCGGTGAGCTCATCACACTCACGCAGAATCGTCTGCCGGTGAAAACCATCGTGGTCAACAACTCCTCACTCAATTTCGTCGAGCTCGAGATGAAAGCGGCGGGCTTCGTCACGTACGCCACGGATCTGGAGAATCCGAACTTCGCGGCTGTCGCGGAGGCTCTCGGTATATTCGCGCGTCGGGTGCAGCGCAGCGAGGATCTCCCGGAAGCTGTGCGTGAAGTCCTCGAGCACGATGGCCCTGCACTGTTGGACGTCGTGACCGAGCGACAGGAACTCTCGATGCCACCAGCGATCACGGCGGAGCAGATCAAGGGCTTCGCGCTCTACGCGATGCGTACAGTGATGTCGGGTCGAGGTGACGAACTGCTCGATCTCGCCAAGGCAAACTGGCGCCAGCTGTTCTGAGCGCACGCGCCGTCTGAGCCCATCGCATCCTGTATCTGGGTGCGTCGAGGGGTTTCGGTTCGCCGCCGTGCGCGGCATGCCCTACACTGGACGAGCAGTAATCTGCATTCTTTTCCTATGCCTCCGGCAGCGGGGAGAAGCAGATCCAGAGGCTTCCGGGTCTCTAGGGCGGTAGCTCAATTGGCAGAGCAGCGGTCTCCAAAACCGCAGGT
>JBEBSN010000034.1:0-28174 GCA_040394295.1 Microbacterium sp. | reverse complement strand
CCGTTCACTTTGTTTCCATAGCCGTTCAGCCGTTTCTCGATGGTCTGCGTGTCCAGCGGTGAGGACACACGGAGGGCTCGTGCGAAAGCACGGCGCCGTAGGGCGATATCCATGCATTCCTGCGTCGGATGAAGCCAAGCGCCCCTCCCCTGCATTACAGCACGCTCATCAATGATGAGGACACCGTGGGTAGCCACCACCCTGAGCAGGGCGGATCGGGAAGCACGCACGCGACAGCCGACGCATGTTCGTACAGGTTCCATCTTACACCGCCCTGCTGGGTGGCAACCGCGACCTCCCGGTCAGTCGAGGAAGCTGTCGGGCTGGATGTCGATCTTGGCGCCGGTCAGTTTGGCGGCGAGGCGCGCATTCTGGCCCTCTTTGCCGATGGCGAGAGAAAGTTGGTAGTCAGGAACCAGTGCGCGCACGGCCTTGGTACCGGCATCCAGAATGAACGAGCTGGTGACCTTGGCGGGCGAAAGTGCATTGGCGACGAACGCGGCGAGCTCAGGATCGTGATCGACGATGTCGATCTTCTCTCCGGCAAGCTCTTCAGTCACCGCGCGAACACGACGGCCGAGTTCACCGATGCAGGATCCTTTGGCGTTGATCGAAGGATCGTTGGCCATGACGGCGATCTTGGTGCGGTGACCGGCTTCGCGCGCGAGTGAGACGATCTCGACGAGCCCCGCAGCGATCTCCGGCACCTCGAGCGCGAAGAGCTTGCGCACAAGACCGGGGTGCGTGCGAGAGACCGTGATCTGTGGGCCCTTGAGCCCCTTTGCCACACTCGTGACGTAGACGCGCATGCGCGAGCCGTGCGCGTAGTCCTCACCGGGGACCTGCTCTTCCGGAGGAAGGATCGCCTCGACAGAGCCCAGGTCGATGTGAATCATGCGCGGGTTCGGACCCTGCTGAATGACTCCGGCGACGATGTCGCCTTCTTTGCCCTTGAATTCGCCCAGCACGGCGTCGTCAGCGATGTCGCGCAGTCTCTGGCTGATGACCTGCTTCGCGGCGAAAGCGCCGATGCGACCGAAGTCATCAGGAGTGGCGTCTTCCTCGCCGATGATCGCGCCTTCTTCATCGGTGACCGGCTGGAGCACAGCCACGTGACCGGTCTTGCGATCGAGTTCGACGCGGACGCCTGCCGGAACAGCACCGTCTTCGGAGACGTGCTTGCCATACGCCGTCAGAACGGCCTGCTCGATGATTGCGACGAGTTCGTCGAAGGGAATCGCCTTCTCCTTCTCGATACCGCGCAGCAGCCCTAGTTCGATGTCCATAACGGCCTCCATATTCAGCTCTCGCCGCAGCATCCTGCACGCGCGGCACCGTACTACGATACCCGCTCCCGCCGGTTCGCGTCTGAGTGCCCGGACGCGATTGCCCAGGCAGCCGTCAGCGCGCGGAATCGAGGGCGTTGATTGCGCGGATCAGCCGGTAGAGGCTGCCCACTTCGCGTCGGCGCAACCGCAGTACCAACCGCGGGAGATCAGAGCGGTCATTGTCGGCGAGCTCAACGGGCAGCGCAGAGGTCGACTCGATGCGTCCTTCGGCGAGGACCGAAGCGAAATCCTCGTTGAGCGCTTCGACCTCAGCAGCAGTCGGCGCGTGCTTCAGGCGCAGCACCAAGACGTCGTCCACCCAGCGCAGCGAATCGTAGTTGCGCCAGAACCCCGTGATCTCGTCAATCGCTTTCTCAGCAGAATCGGTGATCAGCACCCGGTCGAAATCATCGGCTGAGATCACACCGGCGGGGATCAGCTCTTCGACGACGAAACGCTCGAGCCCGCGCCAGAACGTCCCGTCCGGCTTGTCCAGGAGGACGATCGGCGTGGGTGCTGCTTTGCCCGTCTGCTGCAGCGTGAGCAACTCGAACATCTCGTCCATCGTTCCGAATCCACCGGGCAGACAGATGAAGCCGGTCGACTCCTTCACGAGCATGAGCTTGCGGGTGAAGAAGTACTTCATCTCCACCGAACGCGTGTCCTCCGGAATGATCGCGTCCGGCTTCTCTTCGAACGGCAACTGGATGGAGACGCCCAGAGCCATCTTGTCCCCTGCGCCTTCTGCCGCAGCCTGCATGATTCCGGGCCCTGCGCCGGTGACGACCATCCACCCGCGCTCGGCGAGGACTTCTGCAATTTCGCGCGCCTGGACGTACAGCGGATCGTCCTGTTGGGTTCTCGCCGACCCGAAGACGGTGACCTTGGGTACACCGCTGTATGGCCGGAAGAGCCGGAAGGCCCGACGCATCTCGACGATGGCTGCCGAGGCGATCTTCAGATCGAGTCGGCCGGTGTCCTCTTGGCCGAGTTGAAGTCCGGTGCTCACGATCCGCCGCACGAGAGAGCGATTCGCGGAGATCTCCGCCTCCGTCAGCAGCGCATCGACCGCGACGTCGAGCTCATCCGGCTGCATCTCGGTCATGATCAGCGGGTCAGTCTTTCGACGGCTTCCGCCACCGAGAGCGGTTCGCGCTCGCCCGTGCGACGGTCCCACAGCTCTACCTGCCCTTCAGCGGCGCCTCGGCCGACGACGAGCACGCGCGGCACGCCTACGAGTTCGGCGTCGCCGAACTTCACCCCCGGCGACACTTTGGGGCGGTCGTCGTACAACACGTCGAGGCGGGCATCTTCCAGCTGTTTCGAGACCTGCTCGGCTACCTCGAATGCGACCTGATCTCGACCTGCGGCGACGACGTGAACGTCGAAGGGCGCAACAGATGCGGGCCAGATGAGGCCCTTGTCGTCATTGTTCAACTCAGCGATGATCGCCAGGATGCGCGTGACACCGATGCCGTAGGAGCCCATCGTGACGGTGACGAGCTTGCCGTTCTCGTTGAGGACCTTCAATCCGAGCGCTTCGGCGTATTTACGACCGAGCTGGAAGACGTGACCGATCTCCATTCCTCGAGCGAGCGAGACGGGGCCTGAGCCGTCCGGCGCGGGGTCGCCATCGCGGACATCGGCGATCTCCACGATCCCGTCGGCGTGGAAATCGCGGCCGGCGACGACGCTGTGCGCGTGCTTCTGGTCCTGGTTCGCGCCGGTGATCCACGCGGTGCCCTCTGACACGCGGGGGTCGACGAGGTAACGGATTCCCGTGGCGGATTCTTCGCCGAGAACGGCACCGCTAGGCGACCATGGCCCGATGTAGCCCTTGACGAGCAGCGGGTTGTTCTCGAAGTCCTCCTCGGCTGCCGTCGTGACCTCAGCCGGAGCGAAGGCGACTTCGGCGCGCTTGTCGTCGACCTCGCGGTCACCGGGGATGCCCACGATGACGAGCTCACGCGTGCCGTCGAGATGCGTCAGCCTCAGCACGACGTTCTTGAGCGTGTCTGCAGCGGTGTACTCGCCCTCGAGAACCGCGTTGGAGTGCGCGACGAGGGTCTCGATGGTGGGGGTGTCAGGTGAGTCGAAGATCGTGGCGGCGGGCGTGTCGGCGAACGGCACGGCGTCGGGCGCCGCGGTCGTGAAGGCCTCCACGTTGGCCGCATAGCCTGCGTCGTTTCGCACGAAGGTGTCTTCGCCGACGGGAGTCGGGTGCAGGAACTCCTCGCTTCGCGAGCCGCCCATGGCGCCGGCATCCGCCTGAACGATGACGTACTCGAGGCCGAGCCGCTGGAAGATGCGCTCGTAGGCATCACGCTGGGCCATGTACGAGATCTCGAGGCCCTCATCCGACGCATCGAACGAATAGGCGTCCTTCATCGTGAACTCGCGACCGCGTAGCAGGCCTGCACGCGGGCGCGCCTCGTCGCGATACTTGTCCTGGATCTGGAAGAGCGTCAGAGGCAGGTCTTTGTACGAGGAGTAAAGATCCTTGACCAGAAGGGTGAAGGCTTCTTCGTGGGTCGGAGCGAGCAGGTAGTCGCCGCCCTTGCGGTCCTGTAGACGGAACAGCAGATCACCGTACTCGTCCCAGCGGCCTGTCGCCTGGTACGGCTCGCGCGGCATGAGAGCGGGGAAGTGCACTTCCTGCGCACCCGCGTTCGCCATCTCTTCGCGCACGACGGTCTCGATCTTCGCCTTGACTTTGAGTCCCAATGGGAGCCAGGCGAAGACACCTGCTGACTGGCGGCGGATGTACCCGGCGCGCAGCAGAAGCTTGTGACTGATGACCTCCGCCTCGGCGGGGTCTTCACGGAGCGTGCGGAGGAAGAATTTCGAGAGACGAGTGACCACGGGCCCAGTCTAGTGACCCGTGGCCAGCCTCATCAGTTGAGCGCGCGAGTGCCCTCTGGAATGACGCCGCTTGCGTAGAGGTCGGCCGCGACGTCCTGAAGCGCGGTGAGCGCGACTCGTTGCGTCAGAGGTCCGTACGAGATTCGAGCGACGCCCAGTGCCTCGTACTCGGCTGCGGTGAGTGCGCCGGGGATGCCGATGACACTGACCTTGCGTACGCCGATGCCCTCGACGAGCTGACGTGTGACGTCGGCATCGAGAAGCCCAGGGACGAACACACTCGTCGCTCCTGCCTCGAGGAACGCACGTCCGCGCTCGATCGCGTCGGCGATGCTCTCAGCCACAGGACGTTCGCCCGCACGGACGAAAGCATCGGTGCGAGCGTTCAGCACGAACGGAACGCCTTCGGCCTCGCCTGCCCTCACGATCGCTTCCACTACCGCGACGGACTCCGCGAGCGGCTTGAGCCGGTCCTCAACGTTGGCCCCCACGACACCGGCGGCGATCGCGAGACGCGTGGTCTCCCCCGCATCGTCGTACCCGTCGTCGAGATCCGCGCTGACCGGCAGCTCTGTGGATGCTGCGATCCGCCCGACCATGTCGATCATGAATTCTCGCGGAATCTGCCCATCGGGGTAGCCGAAGGTCGAAGCGATCGAATGCCCCGCTGTAGCGAGTGCCTTGGTTTCTGGAAGCGCCGCAATGGTTGTCGCCGACACCACATCCCATACGTTGACGACGCGGAGGATCTCCGGTGCGGCGTACAGGTCGGCGAGCGTGTTGGCCTTGTCTGCGTTGGTCATATTTCCACGTTATCTCTCCGTGCGGAGGTCGGATAGTGCTGTCATCACCGCAGCCTGATCCGCCCTGTCCCGGGCCCTCGCCCCCGGGCTCGCGTTTAGGCTGAGCACATGCCTCAGCGCCGTGCACATATTGCCCCTTCCGCCGCTCAGAGCGAGCTTGCGCGCGCACTTGCCGCTCTGCGGGCCGATCTCGATGTTCCGGTCGGGTTCTCGGCGGAAGCGGAGGCGGAAGCGGAAGCGGCCTCACCAGCAGCGCCAGATCTCGACCTGCGCGATGTGCCGTTCGCAACGCTCGATCCCGCCGGGGCGAAAGACCTCGACCAGGCGTTTCATCTGATGAAGCGAGGCGCCGGGTACGGCGTGCGCTACGCCATCGCCGACGTTCCCGCGTTCGTCGCGCCAGGTGGCGCAGTGGATGCAGCGGCCCGTGAACGCGGACAAACGCTCTATGCCGCAGACGGGTCGATACCCCTTCACCCACGAGTGCTGAGCGAGAACCACGCGTCGCTGCTGCCGGATGTCGATCGACCGGCGCTCGTGTGGACGTTCGATCTGACGGACGAAGGTGACGTCTCGGAATTCCGGCTGGAACGCGCGCTCATCCGCTCGCGCGCGCAACTCGACTACGTCACGACGCAGCAGGCGCTGGACCGCGGCGAGGACTCTCCCGCGACATTGCTGCGCGAGATCGGTGAACAGCGCATAGCCAGAGAACAGGAACGCGGCGGCGCAAGCCTCAACATGCCCGATGAAGAGGTGCTGCAGCATGAGAACGGCGAGTATTCGATCGTGCGCGGTCGGCCTCTGCCATTGGAAGAGTGGAACGCGCAACTCTCCCTGATGACAGGGATGGCAGCCGCCGAGCTGATGGTCGGGGCGAAGGTCGGCGTCCTGCGCACGATGCCTGCGCCCGACACGCAGGCATTCGACGCGTTCCGTCATCAGACTGAAGCGCTCGGGCGCCCTTGGACGAACGGATCGTATGGTGAATATCTGCGCACCCTCGATCGCGAGGATCCACTGACGCTTCCCGTTCTGGAGGCGGCTGCTTCGCTCTTCCGAGGCGCCGGCTACCTGAGCTTCGACGGCACCGTTGCCGACGACATCGAACAGGCAGCCATCGCCGCGCCGTATGCGCACGCCACCGCTCCCCTGCGGCGACTCGTCGATCGCTGGTCACTCGCGATCTGTCTCGCGATCTCAGAAGGAGAAGAGCCGCCCGCCTGGGCTCGCGATTCCCTGCACGAACTGCCCGAACTCATGCAGGCCTCATCGAGGCGTGCATCTCAGCTGAATGCAGACACCATCAACCGTGTCGAGGCCGCGCTAATGACTCCGCTGATCGGCTCCCGCATGGATGCCACTGTGATCGAGGTGCGCGGCGACGACGGCGAACGCGCGAACGTGCAGTTCGCGGACCCCGCCGTCACAGCGTCTGCCCCGGTGCCGGCCGGAACCAAGCCCGGCGACACGGTCTCCGTTCGGCTCGTGCGCGCGGACATCACCAGGGGCGAAGTCGAATTCGCACTGTGAACGAATGGCACGCGCGTCTCAGCGCACAGCAGCACGCCTGGAGTGCAGGGCGGCTTCGCAGTGCCCGCCTCGTGCGGGACATGTCTTGGAACCTGGTCGAATCGATCGTGCTGCACCTGCGCACGGACGACGGCGACGTCGTGGTGAAGGCGGGCGACGACACCAACCATCACATCGGTCGTGAGATCGCAGCACATCGTGGGTATACCCAGCCCCTGATCCGCTCTGGTCATGCCGCACGGATGCTCGATGCCGATCCTGCCCTGCGCATCATGATCTTCGAGTACCTACCCGGTGCGCTCGTGCAATCCACTGATGCCGAACAGCATCCCGACACTTATGCGCAGGCAGGCGAGCTTCTTCGCCGAATGCACTCCCAATCGGCGAAGAGCGATCCCGATCATGAGAGACGCACGATCGAACGAGCACTGTCCTGGCTGGACGCACCGCACCGAGTCGATACCGCGAGCGCGGCGAAAGCCCGACAGATTCTGGAGTCTGCGCCGTCGCCGAGCGTGACGGTCGTACCGACGCACGGCGACTGGCAGCCTCGCAACTGGCTCATGCACGATTCCACGGTGCGCGTGATCGACTTCGGCCGCTTCGCCTTTCGTCCGGCTGCGACCGACCTCACCCGGCTCGCGGCCCGACAGTGGCGGGACAGACCCGACCTGGAGAGGGCGTTCTTCCACACCTACGGTCATGATCCTCGGGACGAAGAGCAGTGGCGTATGGACCGCCTCAAAGAAGCGGTCGGAACAGCATGCTGGGCTTTTCAGGTCGGCGACGACGCATTCGAGGCGCAGGGCCAGGCGATGCTGGCTGACGTGCTCGCCGAGTTCTAGCTCGGCTCCGCGCTCGACGCGACGAGCCGCGTCGTCATCACAAGCAGCTGCAGGTCGCTCAGATCCAGCGCGACCGAGATCGACGCGAATTCCGACAGCGACTCGACATGAGTCCCTCCGCAGAGGATCTCAACGGTCCCCTCGGGAAGGTCGCACGTCCACGAGCGCCGGTCCGTGACAGCCGGGCCGTCTGCGACGATCCGACTCGTTGACCCCGACGCCACCCACGCTGCCAATTGGTCGTTGATGCGCTCTTCGCGTTGCGAGAGCGTCGCCAGGAACGTCTCCGAGTCGAAGCCCGCTTTGCGCAGGCTCTTGCCGAGCCGATACTCATCGACGCTGCCGTCATCATGGATGCGACTCGACTGGTTCGCACGCCGTTCGAAGTTCGGGTTGCCCAGAGCGTCGACTCCCGGATCCTTTCGCCACAGGTCTGCCACGGCGAGGTCAAGCGCAAGCGATGCCAGATGGCACGCGGTGTGCCCGCGGCTGAGGCCGGCGCGCCGAGTCGCATCCACCTCCAACAGGACTTCCGCGCCCGGCATCGACCAGGCGGGCACCTCCGAGCCCTCCACGCGATGACCGACCATCCAGGTCCAGCCTTCAGCACCTCGTTTGACCGGAATCTCATCGCCGATGGAAACAGTGCCGTCTTCGTCCATCGCTACCATGAGCGCTTCGCTGACGATCACGGAATCGTCGTCGGTGCGCATCACACCGGCGTCACCTGGCTGATCAGGCCACGTGTGATCAACAGGATGAAACGGCGTTCTGTCAACCACGATGACGCAGCCATCCTGCACCGAAGTGGCGAACACCACCGTCGCCTCACCTCGAGTGTCGCCGCCGGCAAAAGTGACGAGTGTGGATCCGATTGCTCGCACGCCAGGCTGGGGATGGGAAATCGGTTCAGCCATGCGGTGGAATCGTGAAGCTCGCCAGGCGGTCGCCTGAGACCACGAAGATCCCGTCGGACTCACCGTTGAAGACGCTGCTGGACCAGCCGAAGCGGATGCGAGTGGTGTCGCCGTCCGTCGTCGCCGAGAGCACCGTCATCTTCGCGCCCGCGCCGATCGCATCGCTCGCCGCCCATGCGCGAACGCCATCAGCGCCGGCTTTTACCGTTCCCCAGTCGCTCACGAACCCGTCGGGGGCGAACGCGGAGACGAACGCCTCAGTGTCACCTGCATTTATCGCGTCGATCATCGCCTGGACAGGCGGTGGAACAGTGTCAACGGACATCGTCGTCTCCTTTGCTCGTGCGGCTCTTGTCGTAGTCAGACCGTGATGACCTGGGCCGTACCCGGCTTCGCATCCGGCCCCATCTCGGCGGCGATGCGATTGGCTTCTTCGATCAGTGTCTTGACGATGTCCGCCTCAGGCACCGTCTTGATGACCTCGCCCTTGACGAAGATCTGTCCCTTGCCGTTGCCGGACGCGACGCCGAGGTCTGCCTCGCGTGCTTCGCCGGGTCCGTTCACGACGCATCCCATGACGGCGACGCGCAACGGCACAGTCATGTCCTTGAGACCTTCGGTCACGCTGTCGGCAAGCGTGTAGACATCGACCTGCGCACGACCGCACGACGGGCATGACACGATCTCGAGCTTGCGTTCGCGCAGGTTCAACGATTGGAGAATCTGGTGGCCCACCTTCACCTCTTCGGCAGGCGGCGCAGACAGAGAGACGCGGATCGTGTCACCGATTCCTTCGCTCAGCAGAATTCCGAAGGCCGTCGCCGACTTGATCGTTCCCTGAAAGGCCGGCCCGGCTTCGGTGACTCCGAGGTGCAACGGCCAGTCACCTCTTTCTGCGAGCTGACGATACGCCTTCACCATCACGATCGGATCGTTGTGCTTGACCGAGATCTTGAAGTCGTGGAAGTCGTGCTCTTCGAACAGAGATGCTTCCCAGACGGCGCTCTCGACGAGCGCTTCAGCGGTCGCCTTGCCATGCTTCTGCAGGATGCGCTTGTCCAACGAACCGGCATTGACACCGATGCGGAGCGATACTCCTGCTGCCTTGGCCGCTGCGGCGATCTTGCCGACGTTGCCGTCGAACTCCCGGATATTGCCCGGGTTCACGCGCACCGCCCCACAGCCGGCATCGATGGCTGTGTAGATGTAACGAGGCTGGAAGTGGATGTCGGCAATGACAGGGATCTGGCTCTTCATCGCGATGATCTTCAGCGCGTCGGCGTCGTCCTGATGCGGCACTGCGACGCGCACGATCTCACAACCGGAGGCGGTGAGCTCGGCGATCTGCTGGAGTGTGGCATTGATGTCGGTCGTCTTCGTCGTGGTCATCGACTGGACGCTGACAGGAGCATTCCCACCGACGAGCACTTTGCCGACGCTGATCTGTCGAGACTTGCGTCGAGGGGCGAGGACTTCGGGGATCTTCGGCATCCCAAGATTCACGGCTGGCACAACTCCAGCCTACGCCGCCGTCATGCGGCAGGGCTGGATGCTCGCCGTGTGATAGTTTCAGGCCATGCTCGCGAACTTCACCTGGTGGCCCGCCTTCTAGGCGGTGTGTTCGCGTTCCCACGAATTCAGACCGCCTCCGGGGCGGTCTTTTCGTTGAGCTGAGCCGAGCCGGAGCCCTGCACAGGAGACCTCGATGACTGATACCGCAGCCCTGCTTGCCGCGCTCATGCAGGATGCCGATGCATCCTTCGTGTTGATCGCACGAGAGGGTCAGCAGAGTGTTGAACTTCTCACCGGCGACATCGAGGACGTCGACCTGCTCGCTGACATTCCGTTGGACTCCGACGGCACGCCCCGCGAGGTGTTCGCGATGGTTCCCTACCGTCAGGTACGAGAGAGAGGCTTCGACGCGCAGGATGACGGCACGCCTCTGCGCTGCCTCGTCGTCGAGCGCCACGAACACTTCCCCCTCGCGGATTTCATCGCTGCCCTGCCGAATCAGCCAGTCCCGCTCCAGGATGCCGGCTTCGACATCAGCGACGAGGAGTACGCGCAGGTCGTCACACGCGTCATCTCGAACGAGATCGGACGCGGCGAAGGCGCGAACTTCGTCATCCGACGTGATTACACCGCTCAGGTCGACACCGACGAACGCACCGCGGCGCTGACCTGGTTCCGCGCTCTACTGGAGCACGAGCGCGGTGCGTACTGGACCTTCGCCGTGATCACTCCGGGACACATCTCCGTAGGAGCCAGCCCCGAAGCCCACGTCGTCGCCCGGCACGGTGTCGTCACGATGAACCCGATCTCCGGCACCTTCCGTCACCCCGCGGGCGGGGCGACCAAGGACACACTGGTGGAGTTCCTCTCCTCCACGAAAGAGACCGAAGAGCTCTTCATGGTCGTCGATGAAGAGCTCAAGATGATGAGCGCCGTCTGCTCAGATGGCGGACGGATCACCGGTCCGCACCTCAAACAGATGTCGCGGTTGACGCACACCGAGTACATGTTGCGTGGTCGCAGCCGCCTCGATCCGCGCGACATCCTCCGCGAGACGATGTTCGCACCCACCGTCACGGGCTCACCCATGCAGAATGCCTGTGCTGTCATTCTCCGCCACGAGACGAAGCCGCGCGGCTACTACTCAGGCGTCGCAGCTCTCTTCACACCCAATGCCGACGGCGGCCACGACGTCGACGCGCCGATCCTCATTCGCACGGTGTATCTCGAGAACGGCCGTCTTCGGGTGCCTGTGGGCGCTACCCTTGTGCGCCACTCCGACCCGTATGGCGAGGTGAGCGAGACCCACGGCAAGGCAGCCGGCGTGCTCGGTGCGATCGGTGCGATCGCACGAGACACGATCGCCCCCACGAAGGCGGACCCCGATGAGCCTGGAGCACCGACCTCGCTGGCCGATGACCCCGAAGTCAGTGCGCTCCTTGCCTCGCGTAACTCACGCCTTGCCGAGTTCTGGCTGAACCCACAGCAGGACGGCTCTGCCGGACCGTTCGCGGGCCGCAGCGCTGTCGTCGTCGACGCGGAAGACCGCTTCACCACCATGCTCGCCCACCAGCTGCATCATCTCGGACTGGACGCGAAGATCGTTCGTTGGAACGAGATCACCGACGACGACGTCGACGGTGCCGAGCTTCTCGTCGCAGGCCCCGGCCCCGGCGACCCGCGCGACACGAGCACGCCCCGCATCGCCCGCATGCGCGAGATCGTCAGCAGACGCCTTGATCAGGCTTCCCCGCTTCTCGCCGTGTGTCTGAGCCACCAGATCCTCGCCGACCGACTCGGCATCGGGCTCGAACCGCTGGGCTCACCTCATCAGGGTCTGCAGAAGGTCGTCCCGGTCTTCGGCGAGGAGGCCTCCATCGGGTTCTACAACACCTTCACCGCCCGGGTGCCCGCAGGCACGACGATGATGGGTGCTGCTGACGTCTCGGCAGATGCTCTCACCGGTGATGTCTACGCCCTGCGCGGCGCATCCTTCGCCTCCGTCCAAGGGCACTTGGAGTCGATTCTGTCGCGGGACGGCATCCACACGCTGGAGCGTCTCGTCAGCGCGGCGCTCGCCTGAGCATCCTTACTGGAAGAAGATGATCGGGTTCACGACATCGGCGATCATCAACAGCGCACTCATCCCGATCAGCAGTACCGCGACGACCACGGTCAACGGCACCAGGCGGGTCGCATCAACGGGAGCGGGAGGCGGTCGGCGGAAGAGCTTCGCCCAGGCTCTGCGAAGCCCATCCCACAGCGCGACGACGATGTGACCGCCGTCCAGCGGCAGTAGCGGGATCAGGTTGAAGACGAACAGCGCGATGTTGAGGGAGCCGAGAAGGCTCAGCAGCACGACGAAGCGGTTCAGGACAGGCGCATCCGTGGCAGCGACCTCGCCGGCAAGCCTCCCCACGCCGACCACGCTCAGCGGGCTGTCAGGGTCACGCTCGGACCCGGTGAACAACGACACCCCCACATCCCATAGCCGCACCGGCAGCGTGGCGATGATGCTCGCGACGCGACCGACGTTCTCTGCCGTCATCGCCGGGCCTGTGCCGATCGATTGCCGCACGTAGCCCATCTGCGAACTCATGCCGACGTACCCGACCTCGGCGACGATCTGATCGCCGTCCGCATCCAGCTTCGGCTGCCCCGAGGCGTCAGTCAACGCGCGTTCTACTGCAATCGGAGTGATCATCAGGTTTATGGTCTCGCCGTCGCGCTCGACGACCGTATCGAGCCGCTGGCCGGCTGCGGCCTGCACGAGCGCCGTCGCTTCGGCGAAATCCGACACCGGTGTGCCGTCGATCGACACCAGCACGTCACCGGGCAGAACTCCGGCCTCCGCCGCGGGTGTGGCGGGATCGTCCGGCTCGCACTCCGTCTGCGCCGTGGTGGCTGGAAGGACGCATTCGTTCACGCTCGCGATCGTCGTGGTGCCCTGTTGAAGCCCGATGCCCGAGGCGAGCACCGTGAAGACCAGCACCGCCAGAATCAGGTTCATCACCGGTCCGCCGAGCATGATCAACACACGCTTCCACACTGGAAGCCGGTAGAAGACCCGGTCTTCAGAGCCCTCGGCGATGGTCTCATCGTTGGCAGAGCGGGCATCCTGAACCAGAGCGCGGAATATGCCGCGAGCCGGCTTCCCCTCGGACGCCGGGTACATGCCCGACATCGAGATGAAACCGCCGAGCGGCAGAGCCTTGAGCCCGTATTCCGTCTCGCCGATGCGCTTAGACCAGATACGCGGGCCGAATCCGATCATGTACTGCCCCACACGCACGCCGAACAGCTTCGCCGGGACGAGATGACCGATCTCATGCAGCCCGATCGAGAGGCCGAGGCCGAGCAGCATGAACAGGATGCCGACGACGTAGAGCAGGATTTCCACACCCCAACGCTACTGCGCGCGCACTAGGAATCCGCCGCATATGCTGAAGGGGTGACTTCACGGCAGCTGCGACTCCTGCGCGGAGCTGCCGCGTCATCAGTCGCGACCGTCACGGCAGCTGTCTCTCACACCGGCGGCGGCGGCGTGCCGCCGCACCCGTTGCTGGTGGTCGCGCTGTGCGTGTTCCTGACACCGATCGCAGCCCTGCTCGTGGGCCCCACCCTCCGTGTCGCCAAACTGAGCGCCGCCGTGCTGCTGTCTCAGACCGTGTTCCACGTACTCTTCGCCGTACTCGGAGCATCCTCGACCACCGGTGGTGCCTTCGGCCGTCACCAGCACGGCCTGATGCTGCCGGTGGGAACTCCGCCACTCACCGCCGTCGCCCCCGACACCGCGATGCTTGTCGCGCACACCCTCGCCGCTCTTCTCACGATCGCGCTGCTCTGGCGCGGAGAGCACATGCTGCGTGGCATCGCCCGCTGGGTGCGCGCCGCGCTGGGTGCGCGCATGCCGCAGCCGCTCGCCGATTTCCCGCTGCCGCGAGCGCTCAGCACCACCGCGCGTCGCTTCGTCACGGCGATCCGGGCAGGCGATCTCTCTCTTCGCGGACCTCCGTCCTTCTCCCGCGGCTGACCAGCCGCATGTGATCATCGCCGCCTCGCCGGCGCCCTTCGCGGTGTCACGCGCCATCAGCGCGCCCGCACGCAGAACCGTTCTGCATTCGACCACAGGAGAAAACATGTCTTCACGCACGCCCGCCACCCGTTTCGCCCGTCGCGGTATCGTCGCCACCGCGATTGCCGCAGGCCTCGTCTTGGCGGCTCCAGCAGCCGCTTCCGCCCACGTCGGCGTCAGTCCCGATTCCGTGGAGCCGGAAGGATCAGCTGTGCTGACCTTCTCCTTCACTCATGGTTGCGAGCAGTCCCCCACCACTGCGCTGCGAATCACGATGCCGGATGGGCTGACGTCAGTGTCACCGACAGCAGACAACGCATGGGACATCGCTCTCGAGCACGCCGATAACGGCCTGGTCTCGGCTGTCACGTACACCGCCACCACGCCGATACCGAGCGATTTGCGAGGAGCAGCGAGCATGGCCGTGCGTCTCGGCGAAGATGCACCGGCGAGCCTCGCGTTTCCTGTCGAACAGCAGTGCGAGTCGGGTGTGAACGAGTGGGTAGAGATCGCTGAAGACGGAACTGACCCCCACGAACTCGACGCCCCTGCGCCGGTAGTGGCGGTCACCGATGAGATGGCACGAGCGACGGATGTCGGCCACGGCGAGCATCCTGCGCAGCAAGAACAGGAGAAGGTCGCCGAAGTCGTCGCATCGGACGGCCCCCTCGGCACGATCCTCGGCGGCGCAGGGCTGCTGGCCGGCCTCGTGGCGCTGGTCGTCGCCGTTCTCGCTTACCGCCGTTCCGCGTGACCTGTCCCGCACATCGCTGCTGAGCCTTTTCTGGGGCGCGCCCGACACGTGCCGAGAGCGCGCTCCAGAGAAGTGCTCGTGAGATCATTGGAGGGCCATGTCGACCACACAGCCCAGCCTTCCTCCCGTGCTCCGTCCGGAAGCCCCGCCACAGCGGGCCCTGACGGATCTTGCCACTCGTTTCGCGACCGCCACGCGCGGTCGCACCGAGGGCGTCACCGTGACAGGAATCACCCTCGCCACTGCAGATCTCCGAGCCGGTGAAGCCTTCGTCGCCATCCAAGGCGTCAATCAGCACGGCGCCGTCTTCGCCGCGACCGCCGCGGAGAAGGGCGCCGTCGCTGTCATCACCGACGAGACCGGCGCCGACATCGCCGAGAGCACAGGGCTACCGATCGTCGTCGTCGACGACCCCCGCGGCGTCCTCGGAGCACTCAGCGCGTGGGTCTACGGTACGGGCGCCGACGACGCGCTGCCCCTTCTGTTCGCGACCACCGGCACCAACGGGAAGACGAGCGTCTCTCATCTGTTGGAGGGCATCCTCGCGCAGCTCGATGTGGTCACCGGATTGTCGTCCACGGCCGAACGGCACATCGCCGGTGACGTGATCGTCTCCCGACTCACGACGCCCGAAGCTTCAGAGATGCACGCTCTGCTCGCCCTCATGCGCGAGCGAGCGGTCGAGGCGGTCGCTGTCGAGGTCAGCGCGCAGGCGCTGTCGCGCAAGCGTGTCGACGGCATCGTCTTCGATGTCGCCGGTTTCACGAACCTGTCTCATGATCACCTCGATGATTACGCCGACATGGAAGAGTACTTCGCTGCGAAGCTTCCGCTCTTCCGTCCTGATCGCGCACGCCGAGCGGTGATCTGTCTCGACTCCGCCTCCGGCGTCGACGTCGTCGCTGCATCGGAGATCCCGGTCGTCACGGTCGGGACGCCGACCATCGCCGCTGACGCCGCTGCGGCACGACAGGCCGACTGGGTCGTCACGATCGATGACGAGCGCCAGCGTGGCACGCAGTTCACGATGGTCGGCCCTGAGGGCAGGAAGCTCACCACCGTCGTCCCCGTCATCGGCGCACACATGGCCGCCAACGCCGCGCTCGCGATCGTCATGCTGCTCGAGGGCGGCTACGGTTGGGACCGCATCACGGCTGCGCTAGAGCGCGACGGCAAGATCAACGCCTACCTGCCGGGACGCACGGAGCTCGTCTCGGGCGAACGCGGGCCAGCGGTCTACGTCGACTTCGGTCACACGCCCGACGCCTTCGAGAAGACCCTTGCCGCCGTTCGGCGCGTGACGCCTGGACGGACTCTGATGCTGTTCGGCGCCGACGGAGATCGCGATGCCACGAAACGGCCCGAGATGGGGCGAACTGCGGTCGAGGGAAGTGACATCCTCGTCGTCACCGATCACCACCCGCGACTCGAAGACCCGGCATCCATCAGGGCGACCCTCGTAGAGAGCGCCCGGCGCGCGCAGCCCGATGCTGAGATACATGAGTACTCGCCGCCGGAGTCCGCGATCGTGGCCGCGGTGGGCATGGTCGGCGAGGGCGATGCGATCCTCTGGGCGGGCCCCGGCCATCAGGACTATCGCGATATCCGCGGCGTGCGCACACCTTACTCCGCACGGGAGTTGGCACGGCGCGCGCTCCGCGACGCAGGATGGCCGGTTCCGGAGCCACACTGGGCGGTACCGTACCCGGACTGAGCCGCGGCGTCAGCTGCGCGCGATGGCGCGGTCTGCGCTCTCGCGTGCCCAGCGCTCCGCCTCCGCGAGCGTCTCCACGCTCAGGCGATCAGGCGGCTCGTGAGCGTCGACAACGCGTGAGATCGTGTCGACGATGCCGAGGAAGGACAGACGCCCCTCATGGAACGCGTCGACGGCCTGCTCATTGGCGGCGTTGAACACGGCAGGAAAAGTGAGACCGGCACGTCCGACGCTCTTCGCGAGCGTGACGGCGGGAAAAGCCTCATCGTCCAACGGCTCGAAATCCCAGCTGGATGCCCTCGTCCAATCCAGCGGGCGTCCGATACCGCCGATGCGGTGGGGCCAGTCCAACCCGAGCGAGATCGGTAGCCGCATGTCAGGCGGAGATGCCTGGGCGATCGTTGATCCGTCGATGAACTCGACCATCGAGTGAACGATCGACTGCGGGTGAACGACCACCTGGATGTCGTCGTAGTCGACGTCGAAGAGCAGATGCGCCTCGATCACCTCAAGACCTTTGTTCACCAGCGTCGCGGAGTTCGTGGTCACGACTCGTCCCATGTCCCACGTGGGGTGGGCCAGCGCCTCAGCAGGTGTCACTGCACTGAGCTGCTTGCGGGTGCGCCCACGGAACGGGCCACCGGAAGCGGTGACCACCAGACGCCGGATCTCTCCATGCGTGCCCGATCGCAACGCCTGCGCGATCGCGGAGTGTTCGGAATCGACCGGAACGATCTGTCCTTCGGCCGCCGCGGCAGTGACCAGCGCGCCGCCGACGATGAGCGATTCCTTGTTTGCGAGCGCAAGCGTGCGGCCGGCCTTCAGCGCTGCGAGGGTCGAGCCCAGACCTATCGAACCTGTGATCGCGTTGAGTACGACATCAGCCTCGACATCACGAACGAGCTGTTCGGCCTGTTCAGCACCCAGCGCAGTGTCGTCGACCTGAAACTGCTCGGCCTGTTCGCCGAGGAGTTCTGCGTTGCTGCCGGCTGCCAGCCCGACCAGCTCGAAGCGTCGCGGGTTTGCGCGTATGACCTCGAGCGCCTGCGTGCCGATGGAGCCGGTGGAGCCGAGAACGATGATGCGACGCATGTGATCAGCCTATGCCTGGCCTACTGGGTTGCGGCCGCCGGATGCATGGTCGCGAGGATATCGATCACGAACACCAGGGTCTGACCGGCGAGTTCATGCTCGCTGGTGCCCTCTTCGCCATATGCCTCTGCCGGGGGGATGACCACGAGCACCTGAGAGCCGACGTTCTGCCCTTCAAGAGCTTGAACGAAGCCCGGGACGTACGTGTTTCCGTCGATCTTGATCGGTGCACCGTTCGCCCATGAGGAGTCGAAGGTCTCGCCGTCGGCCCAGCTCACGCCGTGGTACTGCAGCAGAGAAGTGTCGCCCGCTTCGACGGGAATGCCCTCCCCCTTTTTGAGCACCGAGATCTGCACCTCGGTGGGCGCGTCCGCGTCAGGGATCTCGATGCTCGGGGTGCCGTCTTCCTCGAGCGAGACGGCGGGCATGCCCTCGACGGGCTCCTGCTCCTCGCCCCATGCAGCCGTCGGGACGACATCGAGCACGTCAAGGATGTAGAACTGCGCAGCGGCATTCTCGGTTGTGGGGAAGACGATCGACAGTCGCGAACCGACAGTCGCGCAGCCGATGAGCTGACCCAGCGGTGCATCCGGGGTCAACGTGGTGGGCAGCAGCTCACCCTCGGCGTACCCGGCATCTCCCAGACGCTCACCGCTCTCACCATCGAAAGCGCTCAGGGCGTAACTGACGTAGTCACCTTCGGTGATCGTGTCTCCGTCGCCCTCGCTCAGCACGGTGCGCTGTGCGTCGTCGACCTTCTGCCCGAGTTCGAAGGTCGCCGTCGACGCCTCACCGAACTCGCCGTCGACGGTGACCTCGTCGGAAGCGGGACCGGCCTCGACCGTTGCCGAACAGAGGTCTGACGCGGCGTCGTCGCCAGCGTCGGGGTTCGTGCCGTCGGCGTCAGCGCAACCGGCCAGCAGCAGAGCAGCAGCAGCGAAGGCGGACAGGGCGATGAGTGGGCGGTTGCGCACAGTGAGACCTCGGAATCATGAAGGGGACACACCATCTTCTCGCATTCGCCTTTGCCCGCGCTGGGAGGACGCGCCGATGAAGCGGCGCGTGACTGGTCGAGCTTCATTCCACAGATGGCATGGAGTGCCCAGTAACCTGATCTGATGACCTCTGAGCAGTCTGCCGCGCCCGAATCATCCTCTCTGCCGGGCGAAGCGCAGAAGGCTGAGGCATCCGCTTCCCCCCGTCACGCGGGCGCGGCATACGCCTTTGGACGAGCGGTGATCGGGGCGATGGCGAGGACGATCTACCGTCCTCGTATCGAGGGTAGGGACAATGTCCCGCTCCAGGGCCCAGTGATCTTCGCGAGCAATCATCTGTCGTTCATCGACTCGATAGTCATTCCTGTCGCCGCGCCGCGCCCTGTCCACTTCCTCGCGAAGTCGACATACTTCGAAGGAACGGGTTTCAAGGGCACGGCGATGCGAACGTTCTTCCAGTCCATCGGGGCGATCCCCGTGCGACGTGGCGCGGGCCAGGCTGCTCTCGACGCTCTCGAGCAGCAGCGCATGCTGCTCGACGAGGGCCTTGCGGTCGCTCTGTACCCTGAGGGCACGCGTTCCACCGACGGTCGGCTCTACAAAGGACGCACCGGCGTCGCATTCCTCGCGCTGCAGACGGGAGCGCCCGTCGTACCGGTGGGGCTGATCGGGACCGACAAGGCCATGCCGAAGGGCGCCAAGATGCCCTCCATGAAGGAACGCATCACGGTGAGATTCGGAGAGCCGCTGGACGTGACGGTTCACGGCGCCGCGAACAGCGGTCGGGCGCGCCGACTTGCCACGGACCAGATCATGGCAGCCATCCACGCGCTGTCGGAACAGGAACTCGCCGGTGTCTACAACGAACCGCCGGCGCAGGGTGCGATCGAGAAGATCAAGCAGGCGCTGCCCCACGAGCGACGCTGACCCGCACGCGTGACTCCGCGCCCCGCTCGGCTGGCAGTGGTCACGCTGCCGTGACGGTCGCGTCGTGGCGGACGGGAAAATTCACCGAGTTTGCGATGAAGCACATCCGATGCGCGTCCTCGTGCGCGTGCTCGGCCGCAGCGATCATCGATGATTCAGCGACGACGACGACCGGACGCAGCAGCACGTCCGTGATGGCTCCCGCGCTCTTCCCATCCTCCGTCATGACGCCGGTCGCTCTGTCGCGGTACGAGACCACGACGACGCCGGCCATGACGCAGGCATGGAGGTAGGAGAGCAGATGGCATTCGGATAGAGACGCAATGAGCAGATCCTCCGGATTCCACCGGGCAGGATCACCTCGGAACGGTTTGTCTGCGGAGGCGAGCACGTCAGGCTTGCCCTCGACGCTGATGGTGACATCGCGCGAATAGTCCCGGTAACCACTCGTCCCGGTGCCCAGATTTCCGGTCCAGGTCGTGGTGAGTGCGTAGTGGTGTTCGCCGAGCTTCATGCGGACATTCTGACACGGCGTAGGGTGGAGGGGTGCTGGAGACTTTCACCGTTGCGGATGCTGTCGAACTTGCGGTCGTGGAAAGAAGCGGTTTCGTCGAATCCCGCCATGCGGGTGCGGCGATCGTGCTGTCGCCCGATGGCGACGTGATCAGGCGCCTCGGCAATCCCGACGCCCTCATGCTTCCTCGTTCGAGTCTGAAGCCCCTCCAAGCGGTCGCCTGTGTCACCGCTGGCGCAGATCTCGCCGGTGAACAACTCGCGCTGGCCACCGCGAGCCACGTCGGCACCGACCGCCACGCGGAAGTGGTGCGCGACGTGCTCGCTGAAGGAGGGCTCAACGAGGACCAGCTGAGTTGTCCCCCGGCGTGGCCGAGCGACACCGCCACCCGAGACGACATGGTCCGAGAACACGGCCAGCAGGCCCGAATCCGTATGAACTGCTCCGGCAAGCACGCGGCCATGCTCAGGGCGTGCGTGGCGACCGGTTGGCCGACCGAGGGCTACCTTGACCCTTCGCATCCGCTGCAGCAGCACATTCGCGATGTGGTCGAGCGGCTCACGGGCGAGAAGATCGCGCACACATCGGTGGACGGTTGCGGCGCTCCTGTGCATGCCCTCACTCTCGCAGGCCTTGCCAGGGGCATTCACCGTGTCGGCTCTGCTTCGGAGCGATCGCCGTTCGCTCTGCACCGCGTAGCAGGCACGTTGGTTCGTGCCGTCAGGGAGAATCCCTGGACGATCGAAGGACCTGGTCGACCGGATACCATCGCCATCGAGACCCTCGGAGTGTTCGCCAAAGGCGGCGCTGAGGGCATCATGGTCATGGTCGCCCCGGATGGCACGACCGCAGCGTTGAAGATGCTCGACGGAAGCGGCCGCGCTGCGACGGTCGTCGCGGCGACGTTGCTCACTCGCGCGGGCGCACTCAGCGACGCAGATCTGGCGAACCTGACCGCCGCGCTTCCGCTCACCGTTCTCGGAGGCGGAGGAGTCGTCGGCACGATTCGCACGGGTGCGGGGCTCTGACGCACCGCTGCTGCTGCGTCACGCGTTCGTCGGATCGAGGCTCGGTATCACCACCCGCCGCGGCGTACGCCCGTCCTGGATCGTCCACGCGCGGCCCATATGCAACTCGGCGTAGGGTGCCAGTTCACGTGATCCGGTGAATGCCCGCAGCTCGCTCGCGCTCTCGGAGAGGATGAGCATCTCGCCCTCCAGCTTGATCCGCTGCCACAGTGCCCAGTGCCGCTGCCAACTCTCCGCATCCCCAACCAGGATCGAGGGCGTGTCATTCTGCATTCCTTCTTTGGCAGCGTCCTGATCTTCGCCCACTCGCATCACGTCACAACTCGGATACTCCGAACGCAGAGCATCAATGGCGCGCCGCACGCCGGGCGCCACCACCCCGACCACGCGTGCCCCGGGCGCCCACTTCTCCGTGCTCTTACGCGCCGCTGATCGCGCATCTGCTGCAGTGCCGCGCATCGGGATCTGGGGGTCAGTCCATACGATCTGCATCTCCAGATCGTCCATTCTGCCCCTTCCCGGCGTCCTGTCACGGCGGAAGCTGTCATTCTCGCCGCCCGCTGCGAGGTGCTCGATCTTCGTCCCCAGGCGAAGCAGTATCCTCCTCGGCAGCGCCTCTATGACCCGAGAGACCTGTCCAGACACGCGCCCGGTCGTTATCACCACCGTGCATCTGCGTGCGGACGCCGAACGCACGAGTTTCTCCATCCGTTCCAAAAAAACCTGGGCATGTTCGACCGGAAAGGCAGCCGCGAGCTGATCCAAGTCGTCGCAGAGGACGAGGTCGGGTGTCTGCGCGCCAGGAGCGGACAGCGCGGACAGAGTATCCCAGGCTCCTTCAGGATCGGCGTCGATCAGCAGTGCGTCCGACCTCTGTGCGGCGAGGGCACGCAACGACGTGGAGCGACCTGATGCGCTGCCACCGACGATTGCGACACCCCGGTCTGTTCCTGGCCGCAGCAGCACGGGTCGCTGACGTTGTCGGTCCGGCTCGTCGGCGACACCGAGCACAATCGAGTCCCCGGTAGCGTAGGCACCGGTCACATCTGCGAGCGCGAGCCGCCGTGGCAGAGGTGGCAGCCATGGACTCTTCGACGCGATCGCGTCCGGCCAGCGTGATCCGATGGCACGCAGATCGGCAGCACTCGTCAGCGCCACGCGCACTGCTGCAGCCGCAGAGTCCTGCGGCCGCCGTACGAATGCCAGCCCACGCGATGCCGCCCCACCCGGCAACTCGGCCGCGTCATCAGAACCGATGACCAGGCGGCTGTCGGCAGCCTCTGTGACTCGCAGACTGACCCGCAGCGGACAGTTGGCCGCGAGAGCGTCTCGAATTACTCCTGCGGCGCGTTGCGTGCCGAGGATGAGGTGCATGCCGAGCGCTCTCCCCCGCGCCGCGACATCAGTGAACACCGCGCCCAGGTCAGGGTGCTCCTGCAACAGAGCGGCGAACTCGTCGACCACGATCACCAGTCGCGGGAGTCGTCCTGCACTCTCAGCGATGCTGCGGGCACCCATCTCCTGAAGTACCGACTCTCGACGACGAAGTTCTGCTGTCAGGCTCTGCACCCCTCGGCGGGCACCCTCCTCGTCGAGATCGGTCATCACTGCCGCGACATGCGGCAGGTCGCGCAGAGGGTCAAACGCCGTGCCGCCCTTGAAATCTGCCAGCACGAAGGTCACTTGTTCCGGGGCACACGATCGCGCGATCGCGGTCACCCAGGTCACGAGCAACTCGCTCTTTCCCGAGCCGGTCATGCCGGTCACGATCGCGTGCGGGCCATCCTCTACGAGATCGAGAACGACATCGGCGCTTTCCGTACGACCGATCACTGCGCGTAATCCGTCGTGATGGTCTTCCCCGCCGGTGGCGAGATCTCCCAGCGCCACGCTGTCCGGAAGCTGCGCGACCTCTCCCTCTCGCTCGATGCTGGCTGCGGCCAGGGCCAGCGCCTGTGGCAGCGAAAGGCACTCGGCCGTGATCTCTTCGACTCCACCAGTCGTCCGCAATCTCGCGCCAGCGGGGTCAGTGCAGTCAATGACCGTCGTCACCCCCTCGGGGATCTCGTCGTCGCTGCCGCACAGCCGCAACTGTGCGGCAGCATCCGCTTCGGCCTCGTCACCGAGAGCGACCGCCAAACGCCACGCCCCTCTGCGCGGTCGACCGGCGTGCGCGAGTCCGGACAGTCCCAGTGGCTCCAGAGCGCCCCCCACCAGCGCGAGTTGCGCTGGCGCGTGACGCAGCGACAGTTGGATGATGAGCGCTCGCGCTATCGCGGCAGTGACCGGTGCCGGACCTCGCAGGCATATGCCGCGCCCCATCGGAACGACGACCGGGACGTCCGTCACCTCCGCTGCCCGGAGCCGAAATGCGCGCGAACGCTCGCTGTCGTCGCCCGTCACCCTCAGCGCGCTGCGTCTGGTGCCTGAGCCGACGACGATCGGCGTCGCCTCATCGATCGCGCGCAAGTCGCGCAGTGGAGGATCTTGCACGCAGGCGGCGGCATCCGGGTGAGCTCTTCGCAGCTCACGACGTTCCTGCCGATGCCGTCTTGTGAGGTCCTGCTCGGCGCGTGACCAGCCGCTGGTCTCCTCCACGGCTGCTCTCCGCCTCTCCTTTCGACGAGTTCGCATGCCATCGAGCAATGATGCGCCGATCATCAGCGGCCCCAGAGCCGCGAAGCAGAGCGAGAAGATCGAGCCCGTCACCAACCACAGCACGAGCCCCGCACCGATCGGCACGACCGCGGCAAGCAGAGGAACGGGCTGACGACGGGGTGCAGCCGCTGCCGCCGGCAGTGTCAGGGGTTCAAGGTCCATACCCCCATCTCACGGCATCAGCGGCGTCTGATGTCGTTGTCCACAACCAGATGCGGCTAGTCGGCGTTGTTCTGCTTTGTGGAGGACGAGTCGTCGACAACGGCGATCTGCGCTGTCGGAGCGTCGTCAACCGCGCTGTCCCCACTGCCGCGCGAAACCTTCACGACGATGAGGGTCACGTTGTCACGTCCACCGTTCTCCAGCGCCGCGGCGAGCATGGCATCGACGGCGGTCGCCGGATCAGCGTGCTCTCGAAGGAAGTGCTGGATTCCGTAATCAGTCAGTTCCTTGGTGAGTCCGTCAGAGCAGACGACGAACGTATCGCCGTCTTCCACCTCGATGCCCAGGTAGTCCGGGGGTGTGAGCTCGCTTGCGCCCACAGCTCTGGTGATCACGTTGCTGTACGGATGACCCTCGGCCTCTTCGGGGCTGAGGCGGCCCGAACTTATCAGCTCTTGCACGACGGAATGATCAGTGGTCACCTGCACCAGGCGGTCATCTCGCATCAGATATACGCGAGAGTCGCCGATGTTCAGCGAGATCCAACGGGGCCCGTCCTCGGCGATGTCGAACAGCACGCCCGTCAGGGTCGTTCCTGTCCCCTCGTCTGTCGTTGCAGGGTGGGCCGCGATGTCGCTCACAGCCTGTTCGAGCGCGCTTTCGATGGCGCCCGTGGTGATGTCGCCGGCATCGACCGCTTCCTGCAGACGTGCGATCGTGCTCTGACTGGCGATCTCGCCTCCTGCGTGTCCGCCCATGCCATCAGCGACGACGAAGAGCGGGTACTCGGCGAGGAACGCGTCCTGGTTGTTGTCGCGCCGGTGTCCGGTGTCCGTGGCACCTGCCCAGGAAAGCGTGATGTCGTCACCCTCAGCGACGGCGACGCGATAGGTCTGCGTGGTCGTCTCAGACAAATGGGGCCTCCGGGTCGAATGCGCCGACGTTCGCGGCCACAAGATTCTCACACATCGTAGTGGAACTGGGTCATACCTGTGCGCCAGGATCGGCGGGAAGCGGGAAGATCCGATCGATCTCCGCGAGGTCGTCCGGTGTGGGCGCCCACGCCACCGCAGCCTTGGCGTTCGCCTCAACCTGGGCAGCCGACGTCGCACCGGCGATGACGCTCGAAATCGTAGGTCGAGCCAGAAGCCAGCCGAACGTCGCCTCGAGCATGGTGATGCTGCGCTCCGCGCAGAAGCGGTCGAACTCTTCCAGTGCGTCCCACGGGGCGTTCTCCCATACGTGGCGGCGCGTGGACATGATCCGACTCGACGTCGGACCGCCCTCCCGTGTGAACTTGCCAGTGAGCAGACCGTTGTGCAGCGGGAAGAACGGGAAGAACCCGAGCCCGAAGCGCTCGACAGCCGGTAGCACTTCTCGCTCGGCTGCTCTCGCGAGCAGGGAATAGTGGTGCTGTGCGGAGATGAACCTGCCGGTGCTACGCAGCTGCGAGGTCAAATCTGCCTCAGCGACCTGCCATGCGGAAAGGTTCGAATGGCCGTAATAGCGGATCTTGCCCTCGCGTACGAGATCGTCGAGGGCATCGATGGTCTCAGCGATCGGCGTCTCGGGATCAGGCAAGTGCAGTTGATAGAGGTCGATCCAGTCAGTCTGCAAGCGCGAGAGCGATTCCTCGACCGCGCGGCGCACGTAGCGCCGGGAGCCGAGACCGGCAGGGAAGTCGTAACCCATATCGCGCAGGTGACCGAACTTCGTGGCCAGAACGACGCGGTCACGGCGGCCCTGCAGCGTTTCGCCCATCAGCTGTTCGCTGAGGCCCGGATCTTTGCCGTACATGTCAGCGGTGTCGAAGAAGACGACCCCGTGCGCGATCGCAGCGTCGACGACCTCACGCGTGCCGTCGACTGACTCAGTCGCTGTTCCTGCTCGTCCGAAATTGTTGCACCCCAGGCCCGTGGAAGAAACGACAAGACCTGATGCACCGACTCGGCGCTGCGACATGACCATATGTCCACGCTATCCGAATTCTGCCGGAGAACGACGAAGGACCCCCGATCGCAATCGAGGGTCCTTCGCTCAGTCCATCACGCAGGCGGCTGGTTCGGATCGGCCGGCGGCTGGTTCGGGTTGGCAGGCGGTGCGGGCGGAGCCGGCGGCGCTGCGGGCGGGTTGGTGGGCGCCGCAGGCGGCGGCGTGGGAGCAGCCGGAGGCGTCGCCGGAGCAGCAGGTGCTGCCGGAGGCGTCGCCGGCGGCTGGTAGCCCGGTGCTGCAGGCTGCTGGTACCCGGGCTGCTGGCCCTGCGGCGGCGCATAACCCTGCGGCGGCGCATAACCCTGCGGGGCGGCACCGTAACCGGGCGTCGCCGGCGCTGCGGAGGGCTGGGTCGGCACACCATCCCACACGGTGCGGTCGCTGAAGAATGCGTTGCCTGCCCACGGAGCAGGCGGGATCTGCGTGTTCCAGCGCGACTTGTCGAAGGCCGCGATACCCAGCCACACGAGCGAGAGGAAGATGTACAGGACGATCCAGGCGCCGTCCTTCTGCAGCTTCTGTCCCACGCGGTATGCCGCGAGGATCAGGAGCACTCCGGCGGCGAGGGCGATGAGCTGTCCGATGACCGGAACCCAGCTCAGCAGAATCGTTCCACCAAAGGCGAAGAGGATGAGCCAAGGGCTCATGTCGCCGAGCTTGAGGAAGATCATGTGGTTGTAGATCGGCACCCAGGCACGCCACTTGCCCTGGACACCGGCCTTCTCGAAGATCTTCATGTAGAAGAGGGAGCCGACGACGTAGACGACGGCGATCAGGAGGAAGCCCACAAGCGCGAGCGCCGCGAGCATCCCCGCATAGGCTGTTCCATAGTCGGAGTACATGTGACTCACATTCCTTTGACAGAGGGAACGGACCTCGTCCCCCGACGACAAAGCCCTGCGGCTTTGCATTCGCCATGGTAGCGGTGACGTCACAGTTGGGGCAATGCGACGCGCAGAACACCTCTACCCATCGCGCTCTGCATCTGTCAGCACCACTCAGTCATCGACGACGAGCTCGAGCACTCCCTTGGCAGCAGACTCTCTGAGCGAGATGTCACGCCCAGAGGCCCAGCTCTGCAGCGCATGGCTGCTGCGTACGCGAGGGCGATCCTGCGCCAGCGCGCGTGCGAGTTCTCCCTTGGCCTTCTTGTTGAAATGGTTGAGCGCTTTGCCATGTGCGGTGACGACGCGCACATACGCAGACGGAACACCCTGCGGCACCGGCCCCAGAGCCACGTACGCTTCGCTGCGCAGATCCAGCACGAAAGGAGGTGCCTCCTGCTCGATGGCCTCGGAGGTCACCGTCGACCAGTGCCTGCGAAGCGCAGGCATACCCGGAACAGAGGTGCCGGCCGCAAGACGGTAGGCAGGTATGGGATCGAGCGCAGATATGGGGCCGAAGGACGCCGAGTGAATCCACACATGCTGTTTCAGCCAGCGGCGCGACGAAGGCGAGAGAGTCAGCGCATCCAACGCGTCATACAGCACGCCGGTGTAACGGTCGACAGCGGGCATGGTGGCTGCCGTCCACAGCGCCGCGTTGTCCGAGATGTCGTCGAGCTGACGCTCGCTGAGTTTGAGCACCCGGCGCGCTTCGACCGGGTCCTGTGCCAGCGTGACGAGGGCATCGATGGCCGTCGTGCGCGGCGCGGAGAGCGTCGGTAGAGCGAGGCTCTCCAGCGCCAGCGGTCGGTCAGAGCCTCCGGGCCGTTTGGTCTCAGAAGGAGGGAGGAGGATCTTCATGGTCTCCACAGACGAGGACGCGCCCGTCCCCTGATCGCTGAGGATCAGAAGACGGACGCGTCCGCGATGTCTTGTTCAGGCGATGAGCGCCGCGTTACCTGCGACGATCGTGAGCCGGTCGCTGTCCATGGACAGGAAACCGTCCTGCGCATTCGCCAGCACCTTCGTGCCGTCGGTCTGGGTGATGCGCACCTGACCCTCAGCGAGGATTGCCAGGATCGGCTCGTGGCCGGTCATGATGCCGATCTCACCCTCGACGGTCTTTGCAACCACGAGGGATGCTTCTCCCGTCCAGACCTCCGCATCTGCGGAGACGAGGCTGACCTGCAATGCCATGATCAGCCGTTCTCCTTCTGGATCTGCGCCCACTTCTCTTCAACGTCGCCGATGCCGCCGACGTTGAAGAAGGCCTGCTCGGCCACGTGGTCGAAGTCACCCTTGGCGATAGCGTCGAACGACTCGATCGTGTCCTTGAGCGGAACTGTCGAACCCTCGACGTTGGTGAACTTCTTCGCCATGTAGGTGTTCTGCGAGAGGAACTGCTGGATTCGACGTGCACGCGAGACGACGATCTTGTCCTCTTCGGAGAGCTCGTCGACACCGAGGATCGCGATGATCTCCTGCAGCTCCTTGTTCTTCTGGAGGATCTGCTTGACGGTCGTCGCGACGCGGTAGTGGTCCTCGCCCAAGTAGCGGGGGTCCATGATGCGCGACGTCG
>JBEBSN010000033.1:0-28420 GCA_040394295.1 Microbacterium sp. | reverse complement strand
GGAAGGACGGGCGGTCGACGAGCTGGCCGTCGACGAGGATGTGACGGTGCACGACCATCTGACGCGCCTGTGCGGTGGTGCGGGCGAAGCCCGAACGCACGACAAGTGCATCCAGACGCATCTCAAGCAGCTCGACCAGGTTCTCACCGGTCAGGCCATCCTTGCTGCGTGCCTCTTTGAAGACGATCTGCATCTGCTTCTCGCGGATGCCGTACTGCTCGCGCAGACGCTGCTTCTCGCGCAGACGGACGGCGTAGTCGCTGTCGGTCTTGCGCTTGGTGCGGCCGTGCTCACCCGGAGCGTAAGGACGCTTCTCGAGGTAACGGGCAGCCTTCGGTGTGAGCGGGATGCCGAGCGCGCGGGACAGGCGGACCTTGCGGCGGTCCTGGGACTTCGTAACCACGAAGTGTTCCTTCCGATGACGTGGACGTGTCTTTCACGCCTCACGGACGTATCTCCGTCGTTCTGCCTGTAAAGCGCACGCCGGGGCGCAGAACAGGTGGGTGTGAACGAGGGGATGCCTGAAAACTGTGTTTCGAGCCGCTCAAGTCTAACAGATCAGGGTCGTGCCACGATCAGCGATCGTCGAGGATGCGGCGGATCCGCGTAAGACGTGCAGCGATGTCACGTTCCGCGCCGAGCGTTTTGGGTTCGTAATAGCGCCGACCGTCGAGCTCATCGGGGAGATACTGCTGCGGGACGATGCCGTGTTCGTTGTCGTGCGGGTATACGTAGCCCTTGCCATGACCGAGCCTCTTCGCCCCGGCATAGTGTGCGTCGCGCAGATGCGCGGGCACGCGACCGAACTTCCCGGCTCGCACGTCGGCGATCGCTGCATTGATGCCGGCGTATGCGGCGTTCGACTTGGCTGTGGTCGCCAGATAGATCGTCGCCTCAGCGAGCGGGATCCGTCCCTCAGGCATGCCGATGAATGCGACGGCATCGGCCGCGGCCGTGGCGATGACGAGACCCTGGGGATCAGCCAGTCCGACATCCTCGGACGCCGATATCACCAGGCGCCGTGCGATGAATCGCGGGTCCTCCCCCGCTTCGATCATTCGGGCGAGGTAGTGCAGCGCCGCATCGGCATCGGAGCCGCGAATCGACTTGATGAAGGCACTGATCACGTCATAGTGCTCGTCGCCTTGTCGGTCATAGCGCAACAGTGCGCGATCTACCGCTTGAGCGACGTCGTCATCGGTGATCGCCGGCGATTCGCCCTCGTCGCCGACTGTCGACAGCGCGACGGCGGCCGCGGCTTCGAGGCCGGTGAGCGCACGTCGTGCATCGCCGGATGCGAGTCGCACGAGCGCGGCGCGTGCGGACTCTTCGATCGACACGGCGCTGTTGAGGCCCCTCCCATCGGCGACAGCGCGATCGATGAGCAGCGCGATGTCATCATCGCTCAGCGGCTGCAGAGTGAGCAGCAACGACCTCGACAGCAGCGGAGAGATCACGGAGAATGAGGGATTCTCAGTGGTCGCGGCGATCAGCACCACCCAGCCGTTCTCGACCCCCGGCAGCAGAGCGTCCTGCTGAGCCTTGGTGAACCGGTGGATCTCATCGAGGAACAGAATCGTGGTCTGCCCGTAGAGATCGCGCTGCGTGATGGCTTCCTGCATCACCTCTCGCACGTCCTTCACCCCGGCTGTCACAGCCGACAATTCGATGAAGCGGCGCCCTGATGAACGGGCGATCGCCTGTGCGAGCGTGGTCTTGCCCGTTCCTGGCGGACCCCACAAGATGATCGACACGGCGCCGGGCGAGGCAGCATCCGGATCTGCGAGCGCCACGATGGGCGATCCGCTCCGAAGGAGATGCTGCTGGCCGGCGATCTCAGCGAGAGACGTGGGACGCATCCGCACAGCAAGCGGGGTCTGCCCCGAGAGCAGTGGTGCGGATGTCATCCATCCAGGCTAATGCGCACCACCGACGCTGCCACAATGCCGAACAGATCCGACCGCGACGGTAGGCTCGTTGGCGACGCCCAGGCGAGGCTTCGAGAAGGGATCCCCCATGGCAGGTCGCGGACCGAAAGAGTCCCAGCGCTCACGCACAGAGATGGAGCGCGCGCGGCTGTACGCAGCGCGCACTGCGTGGCACAAGGGCCAGATCACCCGTCGAATCCGCGACAACACGGTTGCAGGAGTGGTGGGCGGACTCATCGTGGTCGGTGCCATTGCCAGCCAGTCGGTTCACGCGGCGGTCTCGGCCCCGGATCCCGAGCCGACGCAGTCGTCGACGCCTTCGCAGATCGAGAACCCGTTCGACGAGATGTTCTCCGACGAGGACCCCGCTTCCTGAGTCGCACCTCACCGATCGCTTCTGTCGAAGTGAGAAGTTCGCTCCACACTCGTAACGATCACCACCTCTCCCGGAAACGCCGGTGAGTGACGCTGGACTCGTACCCAGTCCCGTACTCATCCGCTAAGCCTGTGGAGGTTGCCCGTGTCGTACGTCAAGCCCGCCGAACTCGTCACCAGAATGGTCGACGCCGGCGCCTACAAGATGCAGTTGTCCACCAGGGATACCCTCATTCGCGCGTTCATGGGGGCGGCTCTGCTCACCATGGGGGCGGCGTTCGCGGTGACTGTCGCGACCAATACAGGCCAACCGTTGATCGGCGCCCTGCTCTTCCCTGTCGGATTCGTCATCCTCTATCTGTTCGGGTATGACCTCCTCACCGGCGTCTTCACGCTCGGCCCACTGGCCGTGCTCGACAAGCGTCCGGGGGCCACTCTCGCTGCGATGCTGCGTAACTGGGGTCTGGTGTTCCTGGGCAACTTCGGGGGCGCGTTCATGGTCGCTGTGCTGATGGCGATCTACTTCACGTACGGGTTCTCAACCGAACCGAGTCCGGTCGGAGAAGCGATCAGCGACATCGGGCACGGCCGCACCGTCGGCTACGCCGATCATGGCGCGGCAGGAATGCTTACCCTGTTTATCCGCGGCGTGCTCTGCAACTGGATGGTCTCGACGGGAGTGGTGCTGTCGATGATCTCTGACAACGTCGTCGCGAAGATCCTCGCCATGTGGCTGCCGATCATGCTGTTCTTCTATCTCGGGTTCGAGCATTCCATCGTGAACATGTTCCTGTTCCCGTCCGGACTCCTCCTCGGCGCCGATTTCACGATCATGGACTACCTGATCTGGAATGAGATTCCGACCGTGATCGGCAACCTGGTCGGCGGGCTGGTCTTCGTCGCGCTTCCGCTGTACTTCACCCATGGTCGTACTGCCATGCGCAGAGTACGGGCGAAGAAGACCAGCACTGACCACGCACCTCGAGATCACGGCGGAGCGCAGACGACAGGTGCGCCGTCGGCCGACGCGAGCGGGGCTGCCGCGATCATCGGATCCGACACGGATCGAGAGCCGGTCAGCGTCGTCTGACCGTTGCGAACACGATGCCCGGTGAGAGCGACGCTCACCGGGGCTTCAGTGCGATCGAGCGGGCTCCACGTGCGCAGTCAGCGGAGCGAGTCCGACGGCTGCGTCGCAGCGTTGAAGCGATCGGCCACGATCTGGGCGATGCGGCGGTCTGGGGCGAGCGCAGCAGTGACCACATCAGCGCCGGCCGCCCGGATGCGGCCGGCGAAGAATCCGGGGGCGAGCACATGGCTTGCGACGATGACCCTGGTGGCACCCTCCGCGCGCGCGACGGCGATCGCGTCGCTCACGCGCGGCACCGAGGCGGAGGCGAATCCGACCATCACCGGCGCCGGTACGCGCGCGAGTAACTGACTGGCCACGAAGCGGACTTCATCCTTCGCTGCCGGGTCGCTGGAGCCGGCAGCCGCGAGTACGACGTGATCTCCCTCGTGCCATCCCGCGGGAAGGGCATCTGCCAGCCGGTCGACGAGAAGGTCGATGATCAGCGGGTGCATGCCCAGCGGTGCGGTCTGTCGCGCGGTCGGGTGGGCCGCCACCGCGTCAGAGATGTCGACGGCGGTGTGAAAGCCGACCGACAGCAGCAGCGGCACGACGACGACGTCGTCGAGGCTCGCTTCCCGCGCCAGAACCTCTGCGATCTGAGGCTGCTCGACGTCCACGACGGCCGCGACCACCTTCACTTCGGGTAACAGATGCCGCACATCAGAGATCAGGGTGCGGACGGCATCCCGACCCCGCTGGTCAGCGGTGCCGTGCGAACATGCGATCAGCGTCGTCATAGGGGCTCTTCCACTGCGAGTCGGTATCCGCGTTTGACGACCGTCTGGACGACCTCGACGCGACCGAGCGATTCGCGTACCCGAGCGACAGCCATCTCCACGGCATGTGCGTTCCGACTCGACTGCGGCATTCTCTGCGCTATCACTTCGCGTGAAAGCACACTGCCGCGAGCGTCGAACAGGGTCCCGAGCAGACTCGCTCCGGCTCGCGAAAGCGGGATGAAGGAATCCCCGATCACGACTCCCCCGCTTCGCATCGAGAGTCGACCGGCGCGAGTCATGACAGACGGAGCGTTGCCGCCCGCACCGAAGAACCCGATCACGCAGCGCGCGAGAGACCCGAGCCGTGCCCGCTCGGCGAGGACCGTGTGCAACTCTGCCTCGCGCAGCGGCACCGCTGTGATCGGCCCGACGGCGGCCAGTAAGAGGCGTCCGCGCTGTGCGCGCTTGCGAATCGCAGGCATAGATCCGAACCGCTCGGCCGCACGCACCCATTCCGATGCACCCGGTGCTGAGGTGAAGAGGACGGCGTCGACCTCGCCCGAAGCCGCCTGTACGGCAGAGCGCTGCACGATCTGCGGATCGGGAGGCGGACCCCATCGATAGACCGTCAGGCTCACGACATCGGCACCCGCATTCGTCAACAGCGTGTCCAGCCCGTCGGCACCTGCACCGTGATGCTGCACCGCCACGCGTCGGCCGGCCATCGTCATCGAGAGCAGGTACTCTCCCACTTCCGCGGCGGTCTCCGATTCTGCGACCCAATCGGCGACGAAACCAGCCTGCTGGATGGCTCCGTGCGCTTTGGGGCCGCGGGCGATGAACTGGGTCGCAGCAAGTGCGCCGACAAGTTCCTGTGCCAGTGCGTTCTCGTGGGCTGCGTCCATCCAGGCGCGAAAACCGACCCCGGTCGTGACGACGATGATGTCTGGCGGATGCCGGATGAGCTCACGAGTGCGTCTGATGAGTTCGTGGTCGTCGTCGTTCGGAATGATCGTCAAGGCAGGGGCGCGGTACGTCTGGGCGCCTCTGCGCTCGAGCGCGCTCGCGAGGTCTCCGGCGCGTCGGTCGGCTGCGACGACGATCGTGCACCCCGCAAGCGCAGAATCGAGCAATCGATGTGCGGTCATGAATCGACGTTCCCTGCGTGCAGGTCGACGGGCATGAGCAGATCCGCACGCGCCACCTCACCGAAGACGATCACCGCGGGGTTGCGGACGCCCGCGGCGGCGGCGACGGCGACCACCGCGCCGAGGGTGCTTCGGGTGGTGCGCTGCTGGGGGCTGTATCCGTTCTCCACGATGGCGACGGGAAGCGCCTCGCAGATTCCTTCGGAGAGGGCCGCCGCCACCACCTTTGCAAGCGCGGCGACACCCATCAGCATCACGGTGGTCGTCGCAGGGTCAGCCAGCGCCAGTAGCGTCGAAGCCGAGAGCTCACCCTGCCCGTTCGCCCCCTGGCCGTTCACGACGTGCACCGCGGACGCCGTGCCGCGATGTGTGACGGGGATCCCGGCGGCCTGCGGGACCGAGATCGCGCTCGAAGGGCCAGGCGTCACCTCGACGGGCACTCCTGCGCGGCGACATGCGATCACCTCTTCGCCACCGCGGCCGTACACGAAGGGATCACCACCCTTGAGCCGTACGACCCGTTTGCCGGCCATCGCGTGCTCTACCAACAACTCATTGATCCTCTCCTGCGGAACGGGATGATGATCCGGCTGCTTGCCCACGTCGATCACGAGCGCGTCGGCGTCGAGCTCGGCGAGCACCGCTGCAGTCGGTCCCAGACGATCTGCGATGATGACGTCAGCCTCCGCGAGCAGACGTCTGGCACGCACGGTCATCAGGTCGATCGGCCCCGGGCCCCCTCCGACGAGGTCGACGCGTCCGATACGACTCGCGCGGGTCCTCCGCAGCGGAAGGCGCCCCGATTCCAGCATCCGGGCGATGGCATCTCTCACACTGGCAGCACGGCGCGGATCGACGCCGATCTCGCTCGCGACGCCGATGAGGACGTCCCCCGATGTGCTCTGTGCGGTCATCCTGGCGCTGCCGTGCGCGCCGTCGGAGGCGTTGATGCAGAACACGCGATTGCGCTCGCACACCGCTGTCACCTCACGGTCGATTCTGCTGTCCCCTGTTGCTGTGTGCACGAGCCAGGCGTCGAACACATCAGCGGGCTCGAATGTGCGCGCCTGCCACTCGATGTCGTGCTCGCGCACCAGCGCCTGCGTCTGCGGCCCGAGCTCCGGTGCCACGATGCGCACAAGGGCGCCGTCGGCGATGAACCGGCGGAGCCGGTGAGCAGCGACGGATCCGCCTCCGACGAGCAGTACTCGGCGATCGGTCAGGGTGAGTCCGAGGATGGTGGTCACAGCTGGCGTCCTCTCTGCGAATCGACGGCAGGCGGAAGGAGACTGATGACGTCGCCCTCGCGCACCACCCGCCAGACCGGAAGGTGCATCAGGGGTTTTCCAAGAGAGTCGACGCACTCCCCGGTACGCAGGTCGAACACCTGTTTGTGCATCGGGGACGCCACCGTCGGCGTGTCGCCCTTCGTGCCGACGATGCCGCGGGAGATGACGTTCGCGCCGCTGTACGGGTCGAAGTTCGACACAGCGTGCACTCGGCCGTCTTGAAGCAGAAAGAGTGCGATCTGTTCGCAGCCGAGCAGGGCTGCCCGCCCTCGCTCGATCTCAAGATCGTGGATCGAGCAGACTCTGCGCGCCGTCTCGCGATCGGTGGCGGCCGTCATGGGCGCACCGCCAGAGTGGTGCCGGCGATCATCACGCCGCCGTCCTCGCGCTCTGCAGTCGAGGCCGGACGCACCTGTCCGCGACTGGCGACGTAGCCCAGTGATGGATCCGGAGTGTCTGCGGCGTTGACGAACGAGCGGAAGCGCATCAGCTTGTCGGGATCTCGCAGTGTCGCCGCCCATTCGTCTTCGTAGCCCTCGACGTGCTGCTGCATCGCCAGATCGAGATCTGCGCAGATCCCGAGAGCATCGTCGAAGATCACTGACCTCAGGCCCTCGAGACCGTCTTCGAGATCCTGGCACCACGGCGCCGTTCGCTGCAGACGATCGGCAGTGCGGATGTAGTACATGAAGAAGCGATCGATCGCCTGGATCAAACCCTCGTCGGAGAGCCCAGAGGCCAGCAGCTCGGCATGGCGGGGCGTGAATCCGCCATTGCCTCCGACATACATGTTCCAGCCGGTCTCTGTCGCGATCACGCCGACATCCTTCGACCGAGCTTCGGCGCATTCGCGGGCGCATCCGGACACGCCGATCTTGAGCTTGTGCGGGGCACGAAGGCCCCGGTAACGCAGTTCGAGGCGCACCGCCATCCCTACCGAATCGAGTACGCCGAAGCGGCACCAGGTCGATCCCACGCACGACTTCACGGTGCGCAGGGATTTGCCGTACGCGTGTCCCGATTCGAATCCGGCATCCACGAGTCGTGTCCAGATCAGCGGCAGTTGTTCCAACCGCGCGCCGAACATATCGATCCGCTGGCCGCCGGTGAGCTTGGTGTACAAGCCGAAGTCCTCGGCGATCTGTCCGATGACGATCAGGCCTGCGGGCGTGACCTCGCCTCCCGGCATCCGTGGAACGACCGAGTACGTCCCGTCCTTCTGCATGTTCGCCATGACGTGGTCGTTGGTGTCCTGCAGCGCCGCGTTCTCGCCTTCCAGCACGTGCGCTCCGACGAGCACAGACAGGATGCTGGCAAGAGCCGGTTTGCAGATGTCACAGCCACGGCCACGGCCGAACCGCTCGATCACAGCGCTGAACGTCGTGAGTTCGGCGATGCGCACCGCATCGAAGAGCTGTCGCCTGGACATGTCGAAGTGCTCGCAGAGGGCGCTCGAAACCGTCTGGCCGAGCGTGGTCAGTTCCTGCCCGACGATCTTCTTGACCATGAGCATGCAGGACCCGCATGTCGCCCCGGCTTTCGTGCAGGCCTTCACAGCGCCGGCATCAGTGCACCCGTCGTCGTGAACTGCACTCCTGATGCGGCCTGCCGTGACATGAGAGCAGGAGCAGACGACAGCGTCGTCCGCAAGCGCGCCGACCGGCGCGGGTGCGGCGTCAGCCGGCAGCAGGTACGCCGCGGGATCGGCTCCGAGCCGCGCCCCTACAAGTGGACGCAGCGAGCCGTATGCAGACGCGTCCCCGACGAGAATGCCGCCGAGCAGGAACTGCGCGTCGTCTGAGAGCACGAGCTTCTTGTAGACGCCGGCGACTGGGTCGGCGTACACGACATCGAGGGCGCCAGGAGTCAGCGCCATGGCATCGCCGAAGGTCGCGACGTCCACGCCGGACAGTTTGAGTTTGGCGGACTCGTCATATCCGAGGAAGGTGGCGTCTCCGCCGAGCACGCGGTTCGCGGCGACCTCCGCCATCGCGAAGCCGGGTGCCACGAGTCCGACGCTGCGGCCGTCGAAGTTCGCGACTTCGCCGATAGCCATGATCGCTGCGTCGCTCGTACGACAACGGTCATCGATGACCACTCCCCCGAGGGGGTGCACATCGAGCTGTGCGCTGCGCGCCAGCTCATCGCGCGGCCGCACCCCGACCGTGAAGACCACCACGTCGGCACGGTGGAAGCTGCCGTCATCGAACTCGAGCGCCGTCACGCATCCGGACTCGTCGGGGTCGAGGCGCGTGGTACGCGACGCGGTGCGCACGCTGATCGACTTGGCTTCGATAAGCCGACGCAGCATGCGTCCGCCCGCGCTGTCGAGCTGCGCGGACATCAGCCGATCGGAGGACTGCACGACCGTACAATCCACATCGAGGCTCTGGAGCGCTCCGGCGGCCTCGAGCCCGAGCAGCCCGCCGCCGATGACAGCTCCGCGCAACGGCCGCCTCAGCTCCGAGGTGCGCTGTTGCACGAACCGCTTCACGTTCTGCACATCGTCGAGAGTGCGATAGACGAAGCACCCTGGCAGATCGGCGCCGTCGACGGCGACACGAGCGGCGGTCGAGCCGGTGGCGAGCACCAGCGTGTCGTAGTCGAACGAGCGGTGGGCCTTTGTCATCACCGTGCGATTCGTGCGGTCGATTGCCGTGACACGCTCACCCGGGATCAGCGTCACGCGATCGTCATCGAACACGGATTGTTCGAGCGTGAGGTCTTCGGGAGTCGCGCCGGCGAAATATCCGGTCAGGCCCACTCGATCGTAGGGGGCGCGGTCTTCGTCGCCGATCACGGTGATGCTCAGGCCTCCCACCGCACGACTGAGAAGGCCCTCGACGAACCGATGTGCGACCATCCCCGCACCGGCGACGACGATCCGGGGTTGGTTCTCCGCATTCGCGTTCACTGCGCCTCCTGTGCATCTGGATCGTCCCGAGATTATGAGGCGGGTGTTTCATGGACTCGCAGACCCCTGTTACACGCGGCGAACGTTCTTCTCACAAATGAATAACGGCGCGGTGAGATCGTCGAGACCTCATTGTCGGCCTCGCGCATACTAGGCTGAACAACGTCCTTTCCCCCCTCACGCGGGTTGACCGCGCAAGGAGCACATAGTGTCTGCCAACGAGTCTTCGAAGCCGACTCCCCCCGTCCCCGCACCTCCGCGCATTCCGATGCCGCCGCGAACCCCTCTGCAGACCAAACCCTCTGCACCGGTAGTCCCTGTCGCCTCTGCGGATTCCGCCGATTGGGGCCGTGTCGCCGAAGACGGCACCGTTGAAGTTCGTGAGGGCGACAGCTGGCGCGTCGTCGGCCAGTACCCGGACGGCACGCCAGATGAGGCGCTTGCGTACTTCGTGCGCAAGTTCGACGACCTTGCTTTCAAAGTGCACACACTCGAGCAGCGTCACCAGGGCGGTGGCGCATCGGCCGGTGATCTGACCAGCCAGGCGAAGCACCTCGTCACCGAGGTCACCGATGCGGCCGCTGTCGGCGACCTCGCATCTCTGCAGGCGCGTCTCGCGAGCCTGACGGAGGCCTTGTCAGAGGCGAGCAAGGTGGAAGCCCAGCAAGCCAAAGAGCTCGTCGACAAGGCGATCGCAGAGCGCACCGCGCTGGTCGAGAGCATCGAAGAAGTGGCTGCGCGCGACCTCTCCAAGGTGCAGTGGAAGCAGGTGACCGAAGAGGTGACAGCGCTCTTCGACACCTGGCAGGCGCAGCAGCAGAGCGGTCCACGACTGCCTAAGGGCGCGTCGCAGCAACTGTGGAAGCGATTCCGTGACGCCCGCTCTGTGGTGGACAAGCATCGTCGTGCGTTCTACGCCGAACTCGACGAGACGCATAAGGCCTCGCGTGACCGTAAGACGCAGCTGATCGAACGCGCTGAGGCGCTGGCTCCCAAGGGTGTGGACGGCATCCCTGCGTATCGCAGTCTGCTGGATGACTGGAAGGCTTCAGGGCGCGCTGGTCGTAAAGCAGACGACGCGCTCTGGGCTCGATTCAAGGCCGCCGGCGATGCGCTCTACGCGGCGCGTGCTGAGCAGTCAGCCGCGGAAGAAGCCGAGTCTGCGCCGAAGATCGAAGCCCGTGAAGCCCTGCTCGAAGAGGCCAAGGCGGTCGCTGACGAGTCGAACATCAAGCAGGCTCGGGCGCTGCTGACTCGCATTCAGCAGAAGTGGGACGACGTCGGACGTATCTTCCCGCGCGACAAGGAGCGGGCGCTCGATGACAAGCTCCGTGTGATCGAGCAGGCACTGAAGTCGCGCGAAGAGGTCGACTGGAAGCGAAACAACCCAGAGACCAAGGCTCGCGCCAACGACATGAACCAGCAGCTGCTCGATGCGATCGAGAAGCTCGAATCCGAGAAGGCAGCGGCTGAGGCTGCTGGCGACAAGAATGCCGCGAAGCAGGCCGCCGAGGCACTCGAAGCTCGGCGCGCGTGGTTGAGCGCCCTCGGCGGCTGAGGGTTATCCACAGCCTGCTCCGGGCGTAGCAAGATCGGTGCACACTGACACTGTGCACGATTCTCTGTTCTATCGACCCGGTGCGGTGCTGTCCCAATCTGAGCTGAGTTCGGCGAGGCTCGACGGCCTGGTGTTCGAAATCGGCTCGGGGTACATGCCCGCGGACGTTCCCGAGGATCGAAGTGCGAGGATGACTGCGCTCGGACCGATCCTGTGCCCAGGTTTCGCCGCCAGCGGCTCGACAGCGGCGTGGATTCACGGTGTGGGCAACGCTCCCCCGTTCCAGCATCACATCCAGCGCGTCGTGGAGCACCGACCCCGCGTGAAGACTGCGCCCAACGTCGTGGTGCACGAGACCCGACTGCCCCCGGGCGACATCGTCGCGATCGCGGCGTCGCACGTCACCTCACCGCAGCGTACGATGACCGACCTCGTCCTGAACGCCGATCGCTACCCGGACTACTTCGTATGGATGCACCTTCTTGCGCGTGAGATGCCCTGGTTGCTCTCCGAAGTCTTTGAGCGTCTCGACCACCGCGAGCGGATACCCGGACGACGGATCGCACTCGCACGCCTGGAGCGTCTGTCAGCCGAATGCGATCAGGACGACGTCACGCGGTAGACATCGTAGACCGCATCAATGCGGCGAACTGCGTTGAGTACCCGGTCCAGGTGCACGGAATCGCCCATCTCGAAGACGAACTTGCTGATCGCAAGCCGTTCGCTCGTCGTCGACACCGAAGCCGACAGGATGTTGACATGATGTTCGCTGAGCACGCGTGTGACGTCGGAGAGCAGCGCGGCACGATCGAGCGCTTCCACCTGGATCTGCACCCTGAACACGCTCTTGGTCGTCGGCGCCCAATCGACCTCGACGAAACGCTGCTCTTCTGCACTGAGCGCTTTCACGTTCACACAATCGGATCGATGCACCGAGACACCGCTGCCACGCGTGACGAAGCCGACGATCGGGTCACCAGGAACCGGCGTGCAGCATTTGGCGAGCTTGACGAGGATGTCTGCTGCCCCTCGCACGAGAATCCCGGAGTCGCCGGCGCGTGCCTCGCGTGACGGAGGGCGACCGGGAAGGCTGATCGCACCGGTGCTCGTGTCGTTGTCGGCGACGTTCGCCGTGACCTTCTCGAGGACGGACTGAGTGGAGACGTGTCCTTCGCCGACCGCAGCGTACAGAGCAGATACATCTTCGTAGTGCAGCTGGTGCGCGACCTCTGTGAACGACTCTTGACTCATGAGCCTCTGCAGTGGCAGGTTCTGGCGTCGCATCGCGCGGACGATCGCCTCTTTGCCCTGCTCGATGGCTTCTTCGCGTCGTTCCTTCGTGAACCAGCCACGAATCTTGTTGCGTGCGCGAGTGCTCTTGACGAAGTTCAACCAGTCCTGGCTGGGACCGGCATCCGGATTCTTCGAGGTGAACACCTCGACGACGTCGCCGCTTTTGACCGTCGTCTCCAACGGGACCAGACGACCGTTGACCTTCGCTCCCATGGTGCGATGGCCGATCTCAGTGTGCACGGCGTATGCGAAGTCGACCGGAGTGGCTCCGGCCGGAAGACCGATCACTCGGCCCTTCGGCGTGAAGACGTAGACTTCCTTCGCACCGATCTCGAATCGCAGGGAGTCGAGGAATTCGCTCGGATCTGCAGTCTCGGCCTGCCAATCGGAGATATGGGCGAGCCACGTCATGTCGGTGTCGCTCGGACCGGCGATCGGCTTGCCGCCGCTCATGCGCTCTTTGTACATCCAGTGCGCGGCGACGCCGAACTCGGCCTGCTGGTGCATCTCGTGGGTGCGGATCTGTATCTCGACCGTGCGACCTCCAGGACCGATCACTGTGGTGTGCAGCGATTGGTAGAGGTTGAACTTCGGCGTGGCGATGTAGTCCTTGAAACGTCCGGGCAGCGGCGTCCAGCGTGCATGGATCGCGCCGAGGACTGCGTAGCAGTCGCGTACGGAATTCACGAGCGCGCGAATGCCGATGAGGTCGTAGATGTCATCGAACTCGCGGCCGCGAATGACCATCTTCTGATAGACCGAGTACAACTGTTTCGGCCTGCCCACGACCTTGCCGCGGATGCGCAGATCGTGAAGGTCTTCGTTGATGGACTGGATGACCTGCTGTAGGTACTTCTCACGCTGCGGAGTGCGTTGCGCGATGAGACTGTTGATCTCGGCGTAGATCTTTGGATGCAGCACCGCAAACGAAAGATCTTCCAGCTCGGATTTGATGGCTTGGATTCCGAGCCGGTTGGCCAGCGGCGCGTAGATCTCGAGCGTCTCGCGAGCCTTCCGCTCTGCCTTCTCCGGCGGAACGAAACCCCAGGTGCGGGCGTTGTGCAGGCGGTCGGCGAGTTTGATCAGCAGGACGCGGATGTCTTTCGACATGGCGACGATCATCTTGCGGACAGTCTCTGCCTGTGCGCTCTCGCCGTACTTGACCTTGTCGAGTTTCGTGACGCCGTCGACGAGCATCGCGACTTCGTCACCGAACGAATCGGTGAGCTCCGAGAGCGCGTATCCGGTGTCCTCGACGGTGTCGTGAAGCAGTGCTGCAGCGATGGCTCGAGGACCGAGCCCCATCTCCGCGAGGATCTGAGCGACAGCGAGCGGGTGCGTGATATACGGCTCGCCGCTCTGGCGTTTCTGCCCCGAGTGCTTGTCGCTGGCGACCTGGTAGGCCCGACCGATTATCGCCAGGTCGCCTTTGGGATGATTGACGCGAACGGTGCGGATCAGATTGTCGAGATCGTTGATCCGTGGCGCGCGAGAGAAGATGCGGGGCACGAGTCGTCTCAGACTCGATCCCTGCGTCGGCACGTTCGCCTCCGCCATCACTTCACCTCCGGGTCAGAACATCCTACGCTCGACAGAGTGGATGCATGCCGCTTGGGGGGCAGCCTACGCCTCGACCTTCGCGCGCTCGCGCAGCTCGCGCACACGGGCATCACGCTCGATGATCTCGGGCTCCCGCTCGCGGAAGAGCGAGTACAGCGGCGCCGCGACGAACAGCGTCGAGTACGTCGCCACGAGGATGCCGACGAAGATCGACAGAGAGATGTCAGTGAGGGTCTCTGCACCCAACCAGAACGACCCGATGAACAGGATCGCACCGACAGGGAGCGCGGCGACGATCGAGGTGTTGATCGAACGGATGAGCGTCTGGTTGACGGCAAGGTTCACCGATTCGCCGAAGGTGCGGGCAGAGTTCTCCCCGTCTTCCGTGGTGTTCTCGCGTATCTTGTCGAACACCACCGTCGTGTCGTACAGCGAGTACGCCAGGATCGTGAGGAATCCGATGACCGCGGCCGGCGAAATCTCGAAACCCGCCAGCGCGTAGACGCCGACAGTGATCACGAGGACGTCCAGAAGACCGATGATTGCCGCTGCCGACATCTTCCAGGTACGGAAGTAGATCGCCAGGATCAAGAAGGTCAACGCCAGGAAGATCGACAATCCCCACAGCGATTGCCGGGTGACACTCTCACCCCAGATCGGGCCGATGAAGGACGATGTCACCTCGTCGGCTGGCAGCCCGTAGGCGTCGGCCAAGGCATCGGCGACGCTCTGAGTCTCTTCGGGAGTCATCTGCGAGGTCTGCACACGCACGTCGGTGCCGTTGACGATCGCGACCTTGGCTGCAGTCTCGGGCGTAACGGTCCTCACCGCCTCGGTGGCGATCGTCTGATCGGTGCTGTCCGGTGCGACCACCGTGAACTGCGAACCGCCAGTGAACTCGATCGAGAACTGCACCGGTCGCAGCAGCGGTACAAGGGCGGACGCGACCACCAGCGCGATGGCGATGATGAACCACAAGCGCCGTCTGCCGACGAACGGGAAGGAGGTCTTACCCGTGTAGAGATTGTTACCGAGCTCATTCATGGAAGCCATCAGCGGGTTCCCTCGCTTCCGGCGTCCGTGGTGTTGTCTCCGGTCAAAACTGCCGCCCGTTTGCGTTCAGCGATTGTCTGTCGTCGGTCGGCTTCCGCGCGAGAGCGGCTGTTCTTGGCCGCCCGACCAACTGATGCCGAACTGGTCTTCCGATACTGCGATCGCGTGTGATAAACCGCGCCCAGCGCATCGGGGTCAAGCCCCGAAAGCGTGTGCCCGCCGCCGAAGAAGCGCGTTCGAGCGAGAATCTGCATCACGGGATGCGTGAAGATCACGAAGATGAACACGTCGATGAGCGTCGTGAGACCGAGGGTGAAGGCAAAGCCCTTCACTGTGGAATCGGCCAGCACGTACAGCACGACGGCCGCGAGAACGTTGATGGACTTCGAGATGTAGATCGTGCGCTTCGCGCGCCCCCATCCGTCCTCGACGGCGGCAGTGACGGACTTGCCGTCTCGTAGCTCGTCTCGTATTCGTTCGAAATAGACGATGAAGGAGTCCGCAGTGAATCCGATCGACACGATCAGACCCGCGACACCGGCCAGCGAAAGGCGGAACCCGAGCCGCCAGGCGAGGATACACACGATCACATAGGTCAGGATGGCCATCACCGCGATGGACGCGATGATCACGGTGCCGAGAGCGCGGTAGCTCAGAAGCGAGTACAGCGCCACGAGCGCAAGACCGATGAGACCGGCGATAAGACCGATCTGCAGCTGCTGGGTACCGAGAGTGGCCGAGACCGTATCCGAGCTCACTGTCGTGAAGCTCAGTGGCAGCGCGCCGTACTTCAGCTGGTCTGCCAGAGTCTCAGCCGTCTCCTGTGTGAAGGAACCCGAGATGCTCGGCTTGCCGTTGAGGATGACGCCGTTCATCTGGGGAGCCGAGATGACTTTGCCGTCGAGCACAAACGCGAACTGATCGCGGGGAGTCTGGTTCGCGAGCTTGTTCTGATAGAGGCGCTGGCTGATGTCGCCGAAGACCTCGGTGCCGTTCGTGTCGAGCGTCAACTGCACGGTCCATGCGCCGGACTGCGGGTCGCGCCCGCTGGTCGCGTCGTCGATCGCATCTCCTGACAGCTCCATCGGGCCGAGCAGATACTTGGACGTGAGAGTGTCATCGCAGGTGATCAGCGGCTCGTCTTCTGGAGCGTTGGCAGGATCGTTCTGAGGATCAGCGCAGTCGTAGGCGAGGAGCTCGGCCTGAAGCTTCTCGGTCACCCAGGCAGGGTCGCTCGCGTCGGTCGGCGTCGGTGTCGGAACCGCGTTCGCCGACGGATCAGGCTCCGGGTACGGTGTGGCGTTTCCGTCCTCGCCGACGAACTCGGTGGCCGCTGCGGTGTTGAAGATCACCGCGCGGAACTCGAGCTGGGCACTCGCCTGGATCCGCTCGCGCGTTTCTGCGTCGGCGTTTCCGGGGATCTGGACGACGATGTTGCGTCCGCCCTCGGTCGCGATGTCTGCTTCTGCGACGCCCGACGCGTCAACGCGCTGGCGGATGATCGCGGCAGCTTGATCGAGCTGTTCCTGTGTGGGATCAGCGCCGTCCTCTGTGACGGCTCCCAGGATGATCTGAGTTCCGCCCTGCAGATCGAGGGCCAGTTCAGGTGCCCATGAGCTCTTGCCGAAGCCGTACACACCGATGGCGTTGACGCCGAAAAGCGCGGCCGTCACGAGCAGGAGGGCGAGCAGGACTTTCCAGGCATGACGGACAGGTGAAGAAGATGCCACGTACGTTCAGCTTTCTACGATGCCGGCGGGCGGGCGGAAGACTACTTGTTGTCGGAGTCGCGCTCTAGGCGTGCGCTGGTCTCGTTCGGAGCGGGAAGCTCTTCTTCCACAGCGAAGTCGTCTGCGTCGATCGCAGCCGGCTCGGCAACGTCAGCACTCTCTTCGACAAGAGCGTCATCGTCGAGGTCGGTCTCCTCGACGGTCGGTTCGACGATCCGAAGGATGGCCTGGCTGTGCACCTCGATGACCGTGCCGGGAGCGATCTCGACGAGAGCGGGCTGATCGAGGTCTTCTGGATCGAACGCGACGATCGTGCCGTAGAGGCCGCCCTGCAGGAGCACCTTCGCTCCGGGGACCGTCTTGGTGGCCTTCTCTTCCTGCTGCTCCTTCATCTGCTTGTTACGCCGGCGGGTGTTGAAGATCATGAACACCAGCAGAACAGCGAGAAGACCGAAGAGGATGAGTTCCATCAGGAAGTGCCTTTCAAATGCGCGCACGGGTGCGCCAGGGTAATGGGGGGAAGCCTTCAGCGATTATAGGTCATCGAGCAACGCGGCCTGCTCCGGATGCTGCAGACCGAGGTGCGCATATGCCTCTGGCATCGCTACGCGACCACGTGGGGTGCGTCCGAGGAAGCCTATTCGTACGAGATAGGGCTCGACAACGCTTTCCACGGTCTCGGCCTCCTCGCCGACAGCGACAGCCAGTGTGCTGAGTCCTACCGGGCCACCACGGAACCGGCGAACGAGTGTGTCGAGAACGGCTCTGTCGAGACGGTCCAGGCCGATCGGATCGACGTCATAGAGCTCGAGCGCGGCATGAACGTCACCGATCGATGCCGAGCTCAACTCGCCGTGGACCAAGGCATAATCGCGTACCCGTCGAAGCAGGCGATTGGCGATGCGAGGCGTGCCGCGTGAGCGTCGTGCGATCTCGGCGCGGGCATCAGCCGGCATCGAGACGCCGAGTACGCCTGACGAGCGCTCGATGACTTTCTCCAGGTCGGAATCTTCGTAGAACTCCAGGTGTCCGGTGAATCCGAACCTGTCGCGCAGCGGGTTGGGCAGCAGCCCGGAGCGTGTCGTTGCGCCGACCAGCGTGAACGGCGCAAGATCCAGCGGGATGCTGGTCGCGCCGGCGCCCTTGCCCACCATGATGTCGATGCGGAAGTCTTCCATTGCGAGATACAGCATCTCTTCGGCCGACCGGGCCATCCGGTGAATCTCGTCGATGAACAGCACTTCACCGGGCACGAGGCTCGACAGCAGCGCGGCAAGGTCGCCGGCATGCTGGATTGCCGGACCGCTTGAGAGGCGCAGGGGACGCTCGCTCTCGTATGCGACGATCATCGCGAGCGTGGTCTTGCCCAGCCCTGGGGGGCCCGCCAATAGAATGTGATCGGGCGGACGGGTCTGTATCCGTGCGGCATCGAGTAACAGCTGGAGCTGGCCACGTACTTTCGGCTGGCCGACAAACTCCCCGAGGCTGCCAGGTCGCAACGCGCCTTCGATGGCGAGTTCTGTTTCGTCCAGCGGCTCTGCGGACTCTCGGTCGTCAGCCACGTGACGCGCCTGCCTTCGCCGGGCCGAGTGCAGCGAGAGCCTGGCGCAGCAACGCTGCCACCGAGGCGCGATCTGCGTCACTCGCTGCTTCGGCAGTCTGCGTCGCGGCTTCGACAGCGACCTTCTCCGACCAGCCGAGACCGATGAGCGCCGCCGACACCTGTGCGATGACGTCGGGCGCTCCAGACGCGCTGTGCCCGACAGATGCGGCAGTGGGCGCCTTCAGCTTGCCCGCCAACTGCACGACGATGAGCTTGGCTGTCTTGGGTCCGATGCCTGACACGCGGCGGAAAGGCGCGTCATCGTCGTCGGCGACCGCCGAAGCGATCTGATCGACGGTCAGGTGACCTAGCACGCCGAGCGCGGATTTCGGACCGACGCCGGTGACGCTGAGCAGATGCCCGAAGACCTCGAGCTCCAGCGGCTCTGCGAATCCGAAAAGAGTGAGTGCGTCCTCTCGCACGATGAGGTTCGTGTGCAGTCTCAGCTCTTCGCCGACGCGAGCGGTATGAGCGACGTCGCCGGGCACGAAGACGAAGAAGCCCACACCGCCGACCTCGATCACGACATGGTCGGCGCCCGTGGAGGACACGGTGCCGCGAAGGGATGAGATCATGCATCCAGCCTACGAGCTGGATCGTATCTATGTTCGAGCGACACGCTCAGCGTCGGCCCAAGCCCGCTGTGCAGGAGTCAAGGATTCTGTCGTTCCCACTGTCGCGCCACCGATACGCCACGCATGGCAGAGCGCGATCGCGAGCGCGTCAGCCGCGTCTGCGGGCTGCGGGGGCTGATCGAGTCGCAGAATGCGCGCGATCATCGCTTGCACCTGCCGCTTGTCGGCCGAGCCGTAGCCCGTGACCGCGGCTTTGACCTCCGTGGGCGTGTGGGTGGCAGCGGGTAGACCGGACTCCGCAGCGATCAGAAGCGCGACACCGCTGGCCTGCGCTGTCCCCATCACGGTGTGGCTGTTGTGCTGTGCGAATACACGCTCGACCGCGACCGCATCGGGGCGGTGATCTTCTACAACGGCGCGGATGCCCGCAGCGATGGCTGCGAGACGCTCCCCGATCGGCGCGTCAGGCGACGTGCGCACGACACCGACATGAACGAGGGTGCCGCGGCGTGAGCGGTCGACATCCACGATGCCGATGCCGCATCGAGTAAGGCCGGGGTCAATCCCGAGCACACGCAAAGAAGAAGCCGCCACCCGCCCAGGCTATGCGCTGGATGGGTGACGGCCTCGACGGCGCGCCCTTAGTCTTCGTCGTTCTCGAGTTCGGCCTGCACCTCTGCAGTGAGGTCGAAGTTGCTGTAGACGTTCTGCACGTCTTCGCTGTCTTCGAGGGCATCGATGAGGCGGAAGATCTTGCGCGCTGTGCTCGCATCTACTTCGACCTTCAGGTTCGGCACGAACTCGACGTCCGCAGATTCGTAGTCGATGCCGGCGTCCTGCAGCGCGGTTCGTACCTTCACCAGATCTGCGGCCTCGGTGATCACGCCGAAGCCCGCGCCGTGCGGCTCGATCTCTTCGGCGCCGGCTTCGAGAACCGCTTCCATCACGTCGTCCTCAGTGGTGCCCTCGGAGCCGACGACGATGACGCCCTTGCGGGTGAAGTTGTAGGCGACGCTGCCGGGGTCGGCGAGGTTTCCGCCGTTGCGGCTGAGGATTGTGCGCACCTCTGCGGCAGCGCGGTTCTTGTTGTCAGTCAGACACTCGATCATGAGAGCGACGCCGTTCGGGCCGTATCCCTCGTACATGATCGACAGATACTCGATCGCGTCTCCACCGATGCCGGCCCCGCGCTTGACGGCGCGGTCGATGTTGTCCTTGGGGACGGACATCTTCTTCGCCTTGAACACCGCGTCATACAGCGTGGGGTTTCCGGCCATGTCTGCGCCGCCCAACTTGGCGGCGACTTCAATGTTCTTGATGAGCTTGGCCCACGATTTCGCGCGCCTGGAGTCGATGACAGCCTTCTTGTGCTTCGTCGTCGCCCACTTGGAATGCCCGGACATATATCTCCGCTCGTGTGTTCGCCCCGCTTGAGCTCGCAAGGCGTCGTCCATTCTAGCGAACAGCTCTCGCGCGCACTTTCGACAGAAGGCGCTGGTGAAACCGTGCCTCCCCGTTGATCTCCGGGTGAAAGCTCGTTCCGATCAGGTTTCCCTGCTCCACAGCGACGACTCGTCCGTCGGTGAGCGTCGCGAGTGCGCGTGCAGACGCTCCGACCCGTTCGACGATCGGTGCGCGGATGAAGGCCGCTCGTACCGCTGCTCCCCCGAGCGCGGGCACGTCGAGTTCTGTCTCGAACGACTCGGTCTGTCGTCCGAACGCGTTGCGCCGCACTGCGATGTCGATCCCGCCAAGGCTTTGCTGACCTTCGATCCCATCCAGCACCTCGTCCGCCAACATGATCAGGCCTGCGCAGGTGCCGTAGACGGGCAGGCCCGCCGCGATCGCACCCCGCAGCGGATCACGCAGCCCGAACATGCGGCTGAGCTTGTCGATCACACTCGATTCCCCGCCGGGGATGACGAGACCTTCGACGTCGGCGAGTTCTTCTGGCCGCCGCACCCGAAGCACTTCGGCACCAAGCCGCTGAAGGATCGACTCGTGCTCTCGAACGTCGCCTTGGAGCGCGAGGACGCCGATGCGAGAAGACCCGGTGTTACCAGCCACGCTCGGCGAGACGGTGCGGGGCGGGGAGGTCGGAAACGTTGATCCCGACCATGGCCTCACCCAGTCCGCGCGACACCTCCGCGACGATCTTCGCGTCGTCGTAGAAGGTCGTCGCCTTGACGATGGCTGCAGCGCGTTCGGCGGGGTTACCGGATTTGAAGATGCCGGAGCCGACGAAGACGCCATCCGCACCGAGCTGCATCATCATGGCCGCGTCTGCAGGTGTCGCGACGCCCCCTGCGACGAACAGCACCACGGGAAGTTTGCCCGTCTCGGCGATCTCCGCGACGAGTTCATACGGCGCCTGCAGATCCTTGGCCGCGACGAACAACTCATCCTTCGTCATCGAGCGCAGCACGTTGATCTCCGAGCGGATCTTGCGAATGTGCTTGGTCGCCTCGGAGACGTCGCCTGTGCCGGCTTCTCCCTTGGATCGGATCATCGCGGCGCCCTCGTTGATGCGGCGAAGGGCCTCGCCGAGGTTGGTCGCACCACAGACGAAAGGCACGGTGAACCCGAACTTGTCGATGTGGTTCACATAGTCGGCGGGTGAGAGCACTTCTGACTCGTCGATGTAGTCGACTCCGAGTTCCTGCAGCACCTGCGCTTCGACGAAGTGACCGATTCGGGCCTTGGCCATCACGGGGATGGAGACCGAAGAGATGATGCTGTCGATCATGTCGGGGTCGCTCATGCGAGAGACGCCGCCCTGAGCGCGAATGTCTGCAGGAACCCTTTCGAGCGCCATGACGGCGACCGCGCCGGCGTCCTCTGCGATCTTCGCCTGCTCTGCGGTGACGACATCCATGATGACGCCGCCCTTGAGCATCTCGGCGAGACCGCGCTTGACGCGTGACGAGCCGGTGGTGGTTTCCTGGTCAGCCATGAGGTGAACCTTTCGACATATTCAAAGTCTTGTTTGATCTATGCCAAAAACATAGCACCCTGCAACGGCCACGTAGACTCATGTGTCGAGAGGTGACATGAACGACGAGATCACAGGAGCGACGGCGACAGACATCGCCACGAGCGTGCGCGAGTTGCGAGAACGTGGAGCGCTGCGTCCGGGAAGCACGCTCCCGCCGGTACGCGAGCTCGCCGCACGCCTCGGCGTGAACCGCAACACCGCAGTGGCCGCCTACCGCCAGCTCGCGCAGGCGGGACTCGTCGTCACCCGCGGTCGTGCAGGCACGATGCTCGTCGACCACGACGCTGTGGCGCAGGAGGGCTACGCCGCCGACAACGTGCTTCGCGACGTCGGCACGGGAAACCCCGACCCCAGACTCATCCCCGATCCGACGTCCGTCCTGGCAAGCGTGACCGGTCGACCCGTGCTGTACGGCGAGCCGGTCATCGATTCTTCGCTTGAGGCATGGGCGCGCGAGTGGATATCAGCCGATCTCTCCGTCGCCGGCTTTCGGATCACCGTGACCAGCGGTGCTGTGGATGCCGTGGAACGTCTACTGGCCCAAGCTCTCACCAGAGACGACGCCGTCGCGCTCGAGGACCCATGTTTTCTGGCCAGCATCCACACCGTCCGGCTCGGAGGGTACCGTGCGGTGCCCGTCGCCGTGGACGAGCAGGGAATGACTGTGGACGGTCTGAAGAAGGCGCTTGATGCCGGAGTCCGGGCGATCATCTGCACGCCACGCGCGCAGAATCCGACGGGAGCACGCCTCTCCCCCGAACGCGCTGCGGAACTGCGGGCGCTGCTGGTGGAGCATCCGTATGTTCTGATCATCGAGGACGACCACTTCTCGATGCTGTCAGCACAGCCCTACGAAAGCCTGATCGGTCCGGAGCATCGCCGCTTCGCGCTGCTGCGATCGGTGTCGAAGTTCCTCGGGCCCGACATGTGCCTCGCCATCGCTGCGACCGATCCGGAGACAGCCGATCGCCTTGCGATGCGTTTGAGCCCCGGAACGACCTGGGTCAGTCACCTGCTGCAACGTCTCACTTACGGACTACTCAGTGATGAAGGTGTGCGCGCCGCAATCGAAGCGGCCGGTCAGCACTATGCCGAACGCAACGCCCTCTTCGCCGAGAAGCTGCGTGCCCGGGGGATCGCCGCCGATCATTCAGACGGCATGAATCTCTGGGTCGAGCTGGGTGTCGCGGCCAGAACAGTGTCTGACCGGCTCATGCGGCGCGGTTGGCTCGTACGCACCGGTGACGGATTCTCGCTGACCGATCGAGACACTCCGTCACGTCATCTGCGCCTCACCGTGCACGATCTGTCCGATGAGGACGCTGATCAGTTGGTCGCAGACATCGCCGCAGCCGCGCAATGAGCGCCGCTGTGTCTGCATGCATGTCGAGCAGTGAGAAGATCTAAGGATGAAGATCCTCTCGATCCAGTCCGCTGTCGCCTACGGTCACGTGGGAAACTCCGCCGCGGTGTTCCCTCTGCAGCGCATCGGCGTGGATGTCCTGCCGGTCTATACAGTGAATTTCTCCAATCACACCGGCTACGGCGCGTGGCGCGGACCCCTCATCGATCCCAGCGACGTTCGAGATGTCATCACCGGAATCGAAGAGCGCGGAGCGTTCGCCCACGTGGATGCGATCCTCTCCGGCTATCAGGGCGGTGAGGGCATCGGAGACGTGATCATCGACGCCGTCAGCCGAGTGAAGAGTGCGAACCCGAAGGCGCTGTACGCATGCGACCCTGTCATGGGAAACGCGAAGTCCGGATGCTTCGTCGCGCCGGCGATCCCACAACTGCTGCGCGAGCGCGTCGTGCCTGTCGCCGATATCATCACGCCTAACCAGTTCGAGCTCGGATTCCTCACGGGCACCGAACCCGACACTCTTGAGTCGACGCTCGCATCGGTCGATCTGGCTCGCGACATGGGGCCTCGCACCGTCCTCGTCACGAGTGTCGAACGCCCCGACCGCGAGGAAGGCACTATCGAGATGCTGGCAGCGGACGACGAAGGCGCCTGGATCGTGCAGACGCCCCATCTGCCGATGAAGGCGAACGGCTCCGGTGATGTCACGGCCGCTCTGTTCACTGCCCACTACGTTTCGACCGGCAGCGCCCAGGTCGCCCTCGAGCGCACCGCGTCGAGCGTCTTCGACCTTCTGCAGCTGACCCTGGACTCTGGGGATCGCGAGTTGAAGCTGATCGAGGCTCAGGAAACATACGCGAACCCCCGCATGCAGTTCAGCGCGCGTCAGGTTCGCTGACCGCCTCTCCGATCACCTCGGCGAGGCAGAGCGCACCTGATCAGGGCTGCGGCCACGCGTGCGCGACGGCATCGCGCACCTCGCCGAGCAACTGCGGCAACGCCTTGGTCTTGGCGATGATCGGGAAAAAGTTCGAGTCGGACTTCCACCGCGGCACGATGTGCTGGTGCAGATGTGCATCAACGCCGGCGCCGGCGACTGCGCCCTGATTCATGCCGAGGTTGAATCCGTCGCAGTTAGATACCTCACGCAGCACCCGCATGCCGGTCTGCGTGAGAGCACCGATCTCGGCGACTTCTTCCGAGGTCGCCTGATCGTACGTGGCGATGTGGCGATACGGGCACACCAGCAGGTGGCCGGAGTTGTACGGGAAGAGATTCAGCAGCACATACGCGCTCTTGCCTCGGGCGACGATCAGTCGTTCGGCGTCGGGATGCTGGGGAGCTTCGCAGAACGGGCACTCTTCGCGAAGCGGCTCAGGCCCTGCCTGGATGTAGGCCATCCGATGCGGGGTCCACAGTCGCTGGAACTCGTCGGGAACGCCCGCGAGCCTGCCGGCATCCTGCAGGCCAGTATCCGATGTGTCGGTGTCTGAATCTTCCGGATGGTCCGGCGTCGTGGTCACGCCAGATCCTCCGCAGTGTGCACGAGCGCGTGCGCGTCGATCGCCGTGCGGATCCGCGCGACGGCATCGGCGATGGGCACGCCGTTCTGCTGCGTGCCATCGCGGAAGCGGAAGGACACAGTACCCGCCTCCTTGTCCTGCTCCCCCGCGATCAGGATCAACGGCACCTTGGATGTGGTGTGGTTGCGGATCTTCTTCTGCATCCGGTCGTCTGAGTGGTCGACCTCAGCACGCACATCGCCCGAGCGCAACTGCGCAATGACGCCGTCGAGGTACTCGCCGTACTGCTCTGCGACAGGAACGCCCACGACCTGGGTGGGGGCGAGCCAGACCGGGAAGTCGCCGGCGTAGTGCTCGAGAAGGATGGCGAAGAACCGCTCCACTGACCCGAGCAACGCACGGTGGATCATCACAGGGCGATGCTTCTGCCCGTCCGCACCGGTGTACTCGAGTTCGAAGCGTTCCGGCTGGTTGAAGTCCAGCTGAATCGTGGACATCTGCCAAGTGCGACCGATCGCGTCTCTCGCTTGCACCGAGATCTTCGGACCGTAGAACGCGGCGCCGCCGGGATCTGACACGAGTTCCAGACCGGACTCGACAGCCACTTCGCGCAGGGTCTCGATCGCCGAGGACCACTGTTCCGGCTCGCCGAGGAACTTCGGATTTCCCTCTTCGTTCGTCGACAGCTCCAGGTAGAAGTCGTTCAGCCCGTAGTCGCGCAGCAGATCGAGCACGAGATTGAGGTTCGTCGTGAGCTCCTCGCGCACCTGATCCTGTGCCACGTAGATGTGTGCATCGTCCTGAGTGAGTCCGCGTACGCGCGTGAGGCCTGAGAGCGTCCCGCTCTTCTCATAGCGGTAAACCGTTCCGAATTCGGCCAGACGCAGCGGCAACTCGCGATACGAGCGTCCACGGGAGCGATAGATCAGGTTGTGGAACGGGCAGTTCATCGGCTTCAGGTAGTAGTCCTGCCCCTGACGGGTGATGTTGCCGTCCTCATCGACCGCCTCATCGAGGTGCATCGGAGGGAACATGCCATCAGCGTAGGTCTGCAGGTGCCCGGAGGTCTCGAACAGGTCCTTCTTGGTGATGTGCGGAGAGTTGACGACGTCGTAGCCGTTGCGGAGCAGATGACGGCGAAGGTTCTCCTCGATCTCGTAGCGGATGATTCCACCCTTGGGATGGAAGACCGCGAGTCCAGAGCCGATCTCGTCCGGGAAGGAGAACAGATCCATCTCGACACCGAGTTTGCGGTGGTCGCGACGTTCCGCCTCTGCGAGACGGTCTTTGTAGGCGCGGAGTTCGTCCTTGCTCGGCCACGCAGTGCCGTAGATGCGCTGCAACTGCGGGTTCTTCTCGCTCCCCCGCCAGTACGCGGCGGCGATGCGGGTCAAGTCCCAACCGTTGCCGATCATGCGAGTGCTGGGCAGATGCGGTCCGCGGCAGAGATCCTTCCAGGCGACCTCGCCGTCCTTGGTTGTGTTGTCGTAGATCGTGAGTTCCCCGGCGCCGACCTCGACAGATGCACCATCGGCGGCGTCGGCGCCCGAACCGGGTCCGCCGGCGAGGTCGATGAGCTCAAGTTTGAACGGCTCGTCGGCCAGTTCGGTGCGGGCCTCAGCTTCGGTGACGACACGCCGGGTGAACCGCTGCCCCTCGCGGATGATCCGCTGCATCTCCTTCGAGATCGCTTTGATGTCTTCCGGTGTGAAAGGGGTTTCCACATCGAAGTCGTAGTAGAAGCCGTCTGTCACGGGCGGGCCGATACCGAGATTCGCTTGCGGGTTGATGCGCTGCACAGCCTGCGCGAGAACGTGCGCTGCCGAATGGCGCAGAATCGACAGGCCGTCTGCACTGTCGATCGTGATCGGCTCGACCGTGTCCGCGTCCGTCACGGTCGTCGCGAGGTCCTTCGGTTCGCCGTTGACGCGCATGGCGACGACGGATCGGTCAGAGAACAGGGCGAAGCCGTCTTTCGGCTGGGCGTTTTCAGGCACAGATCACTCCACTAGGTCACCGTCCAGATTACTCGCCCTGAGCGCGCCTACGATCCGTCACCTGGTCGTCTCGACGAAATCTCCGCACGCGTCGACGATCCTGCGCACGCACACCGCCGCTGTATACGCGTAGGCAAGAGAGTAGTCCGGTCCGTCCGATCGATTCGGATGCCCGTTGAGCTGCAAGATCGACGCATCGAGCGTCCGCGCAGCGCGCGCGAACTTTCGGCCGGCATCCTTGTCGTCAGCAGGCGCCTCGACAAGATCTCCGCACGCGCGCACCGCCTCGGCGAGGCTCCCCCTGATGGGCGCGTCCGGTAGGGCACCGTCGCGATCTGCGCGGACCAGAACTGCGCTGAGTTCGACGCACGCATCTGTCACGCTCTGAAGCGCGAGCATCCGACGCTCCATCAGGTCTCGCGCGCCGCGTGCGCGGCGACCGCGAGGGTTCCCCTTGGCGCTTTCTCTCGCGCGTCCGACCTCTTCTGCGACAGTCCCGCGCATGGGAATCAGGCCATCAGTCGCCCGGTTGACCTCCGTCGCGCGCGGCTTCTCCCGCGTGAGTTCATCGGCGAGACGACGCAGAACCGTCGTCGTTGCCTCGCTGAGCGCTGACAACCGATTGGACGCCTTCTGAAGGTACAGCGGGGGGAAGACGATGAGGTGTGTGATGACTCCGACGAGGATGCCGAAGGCCATCGTGAGCAGGTACGAGAGCGAGAACTCATCAGCGGCGCGACCGCCCAGAAGCAGGACGAAGAGGCCGGCGATCGCCACCCAGTCGCCGCCGACGCCCAGAGCGCGGATCCCGCCGAGCACGATTCCTGCGGCGATGACCAGCGCGATCGACAGCACAGCGGGGGCGCCCGAAAGCACGAGTCCGAGCCCGCCGAGACCGAGGGCGATCCCGATACCCAGGCCTGACAGTGCCTGCACTCCTGCGCGTGCCGACCCGGCCAGTGTGGGATACATGCTGACGAGCACGCCCAAAGGGGCGTAGTACGAGTACTCGTTATCCGCCAGCGGCACGTAGGGGGCGAGGTACCAGGCGACGGCTGCGGCCACGGCCGCTTTTGCCGCGAGAGTCAGTCTTTCGCCTCTGGTGATCTCCCTGCTCGCGTTGAGGAGCGCCCGCCCCGCGCGACGAACGTCGAGAGTCTTGGCCATGTCGACCTAGGGAAGATCCTCGACGTCCAGGCGTTCGTCGTCGGAGTCATCGTTATCCGACGTGTCATCTGCGGCCTCGAGCTTCTGGCCGTCACCGAGGTTCATATCTGGGTCGGTGCCTTCGATCGTCGGTCGCTGATCGTTGGTTTCCGAGTTCGGATCTGACATGTGATTCTCCGATCGCTTCGTTGGGATCACAGCATCGCGTGAAAACGGGCGTGAGTCCGCCCCGTTGACAATCGGGCGGCAGTGAGGTCAGAACCCCGGGCGCGGACGGGACGTTAACGAAGGTGCGCCCGTGGAGTGGAAGTCCACGGGCGCGTGCACACGTTCGTCTAGAAGGGACGAGATCGTGAACAGTCCAATTGTCTCATACGGAATCCCGCTGATCGCACGGGGTCCGTTGCCGAGAAAATGAAAAACCCCCGGAAAACCGGGGGTTCCAGTGTGCGCGATACTGGGATCGAACCAGTGACCTCTTCCGTGTCAGGGAAGCGC
>JBEBSN010000032.1:0-28599 GCA_040394295.1 Microbacterium sp. | reverse complement strand
GCTTTCCAAGCGTGCTCCTTCGGCCGCTCGGACACGTCACCAGGGAACAACCTGTCCATCCTATCCGATCGGGCGAGTGCACCATGCCATGGCGGCCGGATGATCTCCTTTCGCCTCCGCTTCACACCGAAGCTGAGATGAATAACGTCGAATCAGTATGCTTTCCGCAGGGGGAGCTATGAAAAGACTGAGAACTGTTTGCGTCTACGCAGCGATCACTGGCGCCGCGTTCATTCCGTTCGCTGCGACACCAGCGGTCGCGGCGGATGGCGAGACCGGGTTCGTCGATGAGAACTACAACGGGTTTCGCGAGGTCGTCGGCGAAGGCGATGACGCCTACTGGTCGGTGACGATTCGCCGCGACAGCGCCTACATCGCGACGTGGGAACGCGACCCTGCCAACGGCGTGTGGAAATCACCTGAACAGGCGTTGAAGGGAATCAACGAGGCTCGAAAATGCGTGGCGGATGTGCAACTCGCCTTCATCAGCCAGTTCTCGACGCATGATCAGTTCCTTGCGCATCCGGCGTCAGAGATCGAGAACAAGCCGGACGGTTCGTACACGTGGAACTTCGCTGAGGGCTCTGAGGAAGAGCAGGCGCGACTCGCCTGTTACGAAGATGACCCGTGGACGACCGAGCATGTGACGGTCGTGGAAACCGACGACCCTGAGGTAAACGAGATTCAGATTCCGTTGTCGACACTGGGGCCCGGAGTGCACGAGCTGTTCTTCATGGACGTGAGCCCGCTCCCGGCCCACCGCTACGACTTTTCAAACGGTGCGTGGACGGGCTATATCGCCGACTATGAGGCCACCGGTGAAGCGGACTGGATCACCGTCGCGATCGCGGAACCGACCTCGGAGAAGTTCCCTTTCACCACCGTCGCGGAAGAAGGTACCATCACCGATCCGAGCATTTTGGCACGGTCGGTTCCTCCATTCCTCGAGGCAGACGCCGGCGCGATCACCAGCGCCACGTTGCCCGCCTTGGGTGCGGCGCTCGCGCTCACCGCTGTGATCGCAGTGCCGACAGCGCTCGTCAGATCGCGTTCTCGTAAGTCGTTCGCAGCTGAGCGTCAAGGAGGAACCGATGAGTGACAACAACATCACCCCGGCTGCAGCGGGTTCCGCGGCGTCCACCGTCGACGACGCAGGTGTCCTGGCTCCGGCTGCACCGGGCACTGCGCTCTCTGTCAGCAAGCCACGCATGCTACGGCGACTCACGGTCGGCACGCACGGGTTCCTCGCGTTTCTGCTGATCATCGCGGCCGCCGCGATCGCCGGCTTCGCTGTCAGCGGGTATGGATTCACCATGGCGACCCTGCGGCTCGCCGGAGTCTTCCTGCTGGTCTTCCTGATCGTGAACTACACGGCGGGGTTGCTGAAGTGGGCGTTCTCCTCACGGCGTTCTTCCCGTTCGCGCCTCGTGGTGCGCCCGATCCACCTCCTGGTGCTCTTAGCGGTCGTCGCCTTCACGCAGCTCATCGGCGCGACGCCTGTTCTGGTGTTCGGACTGCTGCTCGCCGTCGACCGGCCAGAGATCGACGCGGCGGTGGAAGAACCACGCGACACACGCCTGGGCGGGATCGCCGTGCTGGTCGGGGCGGTGTGGGCGCTGCTGCTGGGCGCGGCAGGGGCGGTCGGCCACTCTTACGTCGCGGCACACCCGTTCGTCGGGCTCGTGCAGTGGGACGCGATCGATGCGACGCGCGCACAGGAACTCGCCAGCGCGATCGACCTCGCAACGATCCTCGGGCTCGAACTGAGTACGGCTCTCGTCATCACGACCATCGGCTCGTTGCCGTTGTTGCTACTGCCGATGTCGACGTTCGAGGGCCGGTTGCTGTGGGAGTGGAGCCGGATCGCATGGGCGGTCACCTATTTCATGGCACTGATCGCGGCGGGACTGCTTGTCGCGCCGGCGATCTCCGAAGGATCGTGGTGGCTGTGGGCTGCGCCGTTCATCGCTTATGCCGTGATCGCTCTCGTGCTGTGGCTGGTGCTGCGGGGCCGCCCTCATCCGCAGTCGCAGCCCGAGCCCTCGGCTCCCGACCGGGCCGCGTAAAATCAACAGGGTGTCGACACCCAAGATCGTTCTCTTCTACGCGTTCACGCCGCTCGCCGACCCAGAAGCGATCCGGCTCTGGCAGCGCGATCTCGGGGAGGCGCTCGGTCTGCGTGGTCGTCTGATCATCTCGAAGGACGGCGTCAACGGAACACTCGGCGGCGACCTGCCCGTGCTGAAGAAGTGGGCGCGCTCATTCCGTTCGTACCCGGCTTTCAAGGACGCCGACATCAAGTGGAGCGAGGGCACAGGGCTGGATGAGGACGGCCGCAGCCTGGACTTTCCCAAGCTCAGCGTGAAAGTGCGTGACGAGATCGTCTCCTTCGGCGCGCCAGGCGAATTGCGGGTCGATCAGGGCGGCGTCGTCGGCGGCGGCACACGACTGAGTCCGGATGAGCTGCACGCCCTTCTCGCTCAGCGCGACGATGTCGTCTTCTTCGACGGTCGCAACGCGCTGGAAGCCGAGATCGGTCGGTTCAAGAATGCGGTGATTCCGGATGTCGAGACGACGCGTGACTTCGTCGATCTCCTCGACTCCGGTGCGTACGATGACCTGAAAGGCAAGCCGGTGGTCACGTACTGCACCGGCGGGATTCGGTGCGAGGTGCTCTCGAGCCTGATGAGTTCGCGCGGATTCGGCGAGGTGTATCAACTCGACGGCGGCATCGTGCGCTACGGAGAGCGTTTCGGCGATGACGGGCTGTGGGAAGGTTCGCTCTACGTCTTCGACAAACGCGGCTCTGTCGACTTCAGTGACCACGCTGCGGTGATCGGTGAGTGCGTCGGATGCGGTGTGCGCACGAAGCGCACGGCGAACTGTCCGGATGCGTCATGCCGACGGCAGTTCGTCGTGTGCGAGGAGTGCGACGCCGTGCCGTGCGAGACTCACGTCGCGGCATCCGCCGGCTGACACTACGACAGAACCGACGACCGGGATTGCCTGGCGGCGAAAAGCGATCTCGGCAGGAACAATGCGGTCAGCCGTGATGGACCGTCCACGCTGCGCCGAAGATCCGCGCTTACCTGACGCAGAGGCTCGGACAGATCGAGGGCGTCATCGTCCGTGCGTGCGTAGCTCGCATACTCGACAGCGCTGACCAGCGTGTGCACTGCCGCGGCATCCGCACCGCGTTCGATGAGGCCGGCGCCTCGCGTGCGCGGTGAGTCGGCGTCGGAGGCGGGTATGCGCAGATCGACCAGCGTGTCACGCAACTCGCGCCACGCGACAAGAGCATCGCCGCGGCGCGCGCTGGCACGCCGCACCGATCGAACGGCGAGCCGCACCAGCGCGGGAAGCAAGACGATGAACAGGATGGCGAGGGTGACGAGCATCACCGGCGTGGGATCCAGCTGCCGCAGCGTCCCGCCGTCGGCAGAGGAGGTGTCTGTCTGGTCGCGGTCGAGCTCAGGCCCGCTTGTGGGCGCGGTCGTCGGGGCGGTAGTCGGCTCGGGTGCGGACGGGTCGGTGACGGTGTCACCGGTGGTCTCAGCCGGCTGGAAACCCGTGGGGACGCCGAGTGAAGCCGTCGGCTCGAAGGGAACCCAGCCGATGCCCTCGAAGTGCACTTCGGGCCATGCGTGGAGTTGATCGCTGCTGACCACATAGATGGATTCGTCACCGCGCTTGTCATCGGTCAGACGCCCCGGGAGGTAACCGACGACGATCCGCACCGGCATGTCAAGAGTCTGCGCCATCAGTGCGAAGGCCCCAGCGAAATGGATGCAGTATCCCGTGCGCGCCTCGAGGAAAGCTTCGACGGCGTCGCTGCCGGTGCCGTCGAAGTCGCCCTCGACAGGGGCATCCAGTGAATAGACGAACTCCGAACGGAACCAGTTCTGCATGGCGATGAGTCGGTCGTAATCGGTGGCGGCGTCCGCTGTCACCTCGGTGGCGGTGACCGCGACGACCTCAGGCACCTCTTCTGCAGGCGGAACGTCTGCCACTGCGTCAGCGGCTCTGATCTGTTCCAGCGTCGGCTGAACAGAAACAGACGTGACTGTGTAGTCCTCACCTGTTGCGCTTTGCGTTTCTGAAACGACAGTGCGATTGAGCGGCATGACATTCCATGCAGAAGATGCGCCCACGATCTTCGTCGCCGGATACGGCACGGGAAGCCAGGAACTGGAGATGCCGTTGATGCGTATCGAGGTGCGGTGATCGACGGTTTCGATGGCATCGGACCAGTCCGCGTCGCCGAAGCCGTCACCCAGAGACTGCGCAGGCGCCTCATCAGGCGTCCAGACACGGCCATCGAAGCGAGACAGCGTCGCGATCCGCAGATAAGGCGCAGTCGTGGCGCTCGCCAAGGTGATGACATCAGTCGGACTCGGGCGCCGCAGATCGTCGCCCAACCGGAGCGAGGGGTCAAGGGTCAGGTTCGCGCCGGCCCCTGTCCAGGTGGCCGACACCGGAAGGATGGGCGTGATCACGAGCGCGAGGGCTGTGGCGGCCGCACCGACCCCGATCGCTACCGCCCCCGAGGCGCGGCGGGGCATCAGTCGGTCATGACGGACGCTGTGACGCAGCAGGAAAAGCGAAAGGACCGCGAGCATCACGAACCAGACCGGATTCGCGTCCCCGAACGTGATGATCATGGGCACGGCGCCGATCGCCGCCACGAAGACCACGGCGAGCAACGTCAGCCGTTGAGCGATCAGGTGATCGAGTAGGACTGCGACGCTCGCGAAACCGATCGCTACCACCGTGCGCAGCGCCAGTGTGTCATCCATCGGCGCGACGCTGGTCTGCACCTGAACGAACCCATCGACGAGGAGAGGGCCCAGGGTGTTGACCGTGGTGCTGGTCGGCACGAATCCGAGAGCGGCACCCTGCGGGAGAAGGAGCATCGTGAGGACGCCGATCGACACGAGCATCTGCGCGAGCAGCGTCCACAGGTTGCGGGCGAGAGGCCGCACATGAAGCTGGCGCACGACCACGCCCGTCGAGGCAACGACGACGATGACCGCAACGCTGACGAACGACCATGCCCCGGCAGAAATGACGGACGTGTACGGCCACAGTGCGACGAAGCCGGCACACGCAGTGAGCAGAGCCGCGATCAAAAAGCGGGCACGGCGCTCTTCTCTCTCGGCTCGTGAGTGCGCGAGAGTCGGATCAACCCGTGACATGACCACCACCTGTCGCCATGCGCACGGGGAGGGCATCTTCCCACGCGGCGGCGACATCGTCTGTGAGTTGCGCCGAAGACCAGCCGCGCTCGGCGGCGGTCTCTGCAGCCCCGGGTTGAGGGTCGGTCGCGAGCATGATGGGTGCTGCGGCGCCGCCGTGTCGCAGAGTCGCAGCGTCTTCGTCGTCGAGTCGGCCGGTGATGAGCACGAGCGGACCGGGCGGGGCGCCGTCGAACAGCGTGACGATGTCATGCGCCTCACCAAGAGGGGTGACGTGGGCGAGCGCCACCAGCAGGTCGTCTCGGTCGTCCTCATGTCCGCGCAGCGTCCCGAGCACGGCGCCGGCTGAATCGAGCACGTCGACGCTGTATCCCTCTTGCACCAGGTGGAGGGCGATCGACGCGCATGCCGAGACCGCTGATTCGAATGCCGGATCAACCTGGTCGTGTCTACCGGGCCAGCGGCGTGCAGTGCGATCGAGTATGACGAGCGCATCGGGGCTGGATTCTTCTTCTTCCTGACGCACCATGAGGTCGCCCCGGTGCGCGGTGGCACGCCAATGGATGCGGCGCATCGAGTCGCCGGACACGTAGTGGCGCGGCGACAGGTTGTCGCTGCCTTGACCGAGTCGCGCAGACGATATGTGGGCAGTGCCGCCGGCCGCGCCGATGTGTGAACTCATCGGTGCCAGTGGCACAATCTCGGGCACGATGGTGATCGTGCGTGGCTCGTCGAAGCTCTGCTCGCGCTGAGCGAACCCGAACGGATCTGCCGTACGCAACGTCAGGGGACCCACGCTCCAGACGCCGCGGCGTATGCCGGTGATGGAATAGGTCAGGTGGGTGCCGTTGTCGGTCGGGAACTCGCCCGTGGCATCGCCCGACACCGCGGCCGGAAGCTGGTCATGCCAGATGGCATGCGGGATCCGCAAGGATCGCAGATCGAAGCGCACAGCCACCTGAGACTGCTCGCCGACGGTCAGCAGATCTGTGGAGATGCGTCTGGTTACCGTTCCGCTTCGGCGAGGGACATGCACGACGAGCGCCGCGAGAACGACGAGGACGAAGAGGAGCATCGCGACGTAGAGCAGAATCGGTGCGGCCAGAACGTTGGCCGCGATCACGAACGCCACTCCAGCCAGCAGCGCCGCTGCGCCGCGATAGGTGAGTGAGCGGTGTCGACGCATGATTGGTCAGAATTGTGCAGTGAGAGGAACGCGAACGCGCTCGATGATCTGCTTCAACGCCGTTTCGACGGGTTGGGTGCCCGCGCGGTGCACCCCGCGTGCGGGCAGCAGGCGGTGGGCGAACACGGGAATGAGAAGGTCGGTCAGATCATCGGGGATGACGAACTCCCGGCCGTCCAATGCCGCCCACACCTTAGCGGCGCGAACGAGCTGCAACGTCGCGCGAGGACTGGCACCCAGGTGCAGGCTCGGGTCGGTGCGCGTGGCCTGAGAGAGCGCGACGGCATACTCTTCGACGGCGGGCGAGACGTGAACGGCGCGCGCCCAACCGATCATCTGCGCGATGGCCGCGGCGTCTGCGACGGGTTCGATCGCGTTCAACGGATTCACGCTGTCGCGCTGGCGGAGCATCAGGGCTTCTGCCGCGGCATCCGGATATCCCATCGAGATGCGCATCATGAAGCGGTCTCGCTGCGCCTCCGGGAGTGCGTATGTGCCCTCCATCTCAAGGGGGTTCTGGGTGGCGACGACGAGGAACGGGTCAGGGAGCGTGTGCGTCTGTCCGTCGACGGTGACCTGTCCCTCTTCCATCGCTTCCAGCAGTGCAGACTGCGTCTTGGGCGACGAGCGGTTTATCTCGTCGGCGATGACGATCTGAGCGAACACCGCACCACGCTTGAACTCGAACTCGCGATCGACAGGGTTGTACACCGACACTCCGGTGACGTCGCCCGGCAGCAGGTCGGGAGTGAACTGGATACGGCGAACCGTGGCGTCCACACTGCCAGCCAGGGCCCTGGCGAGCATGGTCTTGCCGACTCCCGGAACATCCTCGATGAGGAGATGCCCCTCGGCGAGCAGACACACGAGCGCGTTGCGCACAGCATCCGCCTTACCATCGATCACCTCACCGATGGACGCCAGGATGGCAGAGGTCTGCGCAGCGAATTGCTCCGCAGTGATCTGGGCCGGGGTGTCATGCATGGGTGGCTCTCGCCCTTCGTCGGGTGTGATTCGATGGTACGCGTTCGACGAGCCGGGCGGCCATTATCGGAGGACTTGCTCATGGCGTGATCGTTTGCGGCGCGAAAGCAGATACTTCTTGTCGAGGTGCGGTTCGAGATAGAGCCTGCGGAACGCCGTCAGGATGCAGTAGCCCCCGATCCAATCGCACGCCGATTCGCACATAAAGCACCTATGCTGACGGTGCTGGCTGACCAAGGGAGACCGCGATGTCCGAGTCAGGGGTCGAGAACCGTCTGCGTTCGCGCCCCGTCGACGGGAAAGCGATTGCGAGCTTCTCCCTCGCCATCGTCTCGGTGTTGACCACCCAGTTCTGGATCATCGCGGCAGCGGCCGCAGTCGCAGCGGTGAGCCTCTCTTTAGCCTCTCGCCGCTCAATTCGTGCAGACACATCCCTGCGTGGAACGACGCTGAGCCTCGCGGGATTCTTGATTGCGGTCGGCGTCCTGGTATTCGCGACCGTCGGCCCCTCGCTGCTCGCTTTGTTGCTCTTTACGATTGCCCCACCTGCCGCGTAGGTGACGCGCCCCGCGTCACCACCCAGATGCGGCTCTTCCCAGTCGTCGGGCAGCGAGTGTCCCAGGTGCGTCTCCAACTCGGCACGAAAGTAAGAGGACGACGCGTTGGAAGCTGCGGCACAAGGGCAGGCCACCATCGACGAGTCGATCGATTCCTCGCTCTCTGCTCGTTACATCGAGGCGAACCTCGGCGTGACGAACGCGTGCGACCTGTTCGTGCCCTAGCAGTTCGTCACTGCTGCAGATGCCGGGTAGACTGTTCGAGGCTCTCCGCGTGACAGCATCCAGGCCAATTCCCCCAGGACGGAAACGTAGCAAGGGTAACCGGGCTCTGCTGGGTGCGCGGAGGGTCTTTTCTTTTGCCCGCATTCGGGTTGATCGCCCAGCTTGGCCTGCGAGGATCGTGATGTGAGCACCTCTGCCCCTGTGCGTTCGAACAAGATCGCGCGCTTCGCCTCGCCGGTGATACTTCTCGCGCTGATGTGGGCGATTCAGATTCTCGACGCCATTCTGCCCGGCTCTTTCACCGGATTCGGCCTCAGATCATGGGACCTCGGCAGTCTGCAGGGTCTGGTGTTCGGACCGCTTCTGCACTCCGGTTGGCCGCACCTGGTCGGCAACTCCCTTCCGTTCCTGGTGCTCGGGTGCCTCGTCGCCGTCGAGGGAGCCAGACGTTTCTGGCTCGTCACCGTAATCGTGGTGCTCATCGGCGGAACAGGAACCTGGCTTGTCAACGCTCCGGGCACGCTCACGGTGGGCGCCTCGGTGCTCGTCTTCGGCTACTTCGCGTACATCGTGGTGAGGGTGTTCTCGCCGCGGCCGATCGCGCATCGAATCGCGTATGCCTTCATCGCCGTCATCATCATCGTGCTGTACGGCGGCTCCATGCTCGCAGGCATCGTCGGTGTGAGCGCGGGCATCTCATGGCAGGCACACCTGTTCGGTGGCATCGGCGGTGCCGTGAGCGCGCTCACAGGCGCACGCGGGGCTCCGAAGGCGTGAGCGCGCGCAGGAGGCGACGCGGTCGGCGATCCGCAGTGTGGTTCGTCCTCGGCGGCGGAGCCCTCACGATGGCAGCCCTCTTGTTCGTGCTGGTACCGCTCGCGGCCGCTCGAGATCCGCTCTCCCTATGCGTCGAGCATCCGGCGACGTTCCCCGACGACGGCATCGCCGGGTGGGAAGGTGAACAACTGGAGAACGCGGCGCTCATCATCCGATCGGCTGAGACCGAGGGGTTCGGGCGCGACGGGAAGATCCTCGGAGTCATGGCAGCCATGGGCGAAAGCAGCCTGCGCAACATCGACTACGGCGACTGGGAGACCTCGGGCATCGTGAACCCGGACGGCACCCGCACCAGCAGCATCGGACTCTTCCAGCAGCAGGAGTGGTGGGGGAGCGTGCAGACGAGGATGGATCCGACCGGTGCCGCTGCACTGTTCTATGGGCGTCTTGCGCGCCTGGGCGGATGGCAGGACATGGCCCCCTCGCATGCGATCCATCGCGTGCAGATCAACACCGACATCGAGCACTATGCGAGGTTCGAGACGGATGCCGCTGAAATCGTCGACGCCCTGTCAGGACCCTGCCCGGCATAAGCTGAGCACGTGGCACGCAGCATCTACATCACCTCGGCCGAAGGGCACACCGGCAAGTCGACGATCGCGCTCGGCGTGCTCGACGCACTTATGCGAGTGACTCCGCGGGTCGGCGTCTTCCGGCCGATCGCGCGCTCGTCTGCTGAACCGGACTACGTGCTCGAGCTGCTCCTCGCCCACGACGGCGTGCACCTCGACTACGACGACTGCGTCGGGGTCACCTACGACGACGTTCGTGTGGACCCTGACGCGGCGCTGTCCACCATCATCTCGCGGTTCAAAGCCGTCGAAACCCAGTGCGACGCGGTCGTCATCATCGGCAGCGACTACACCGACGTCGCGAGCCCTGCAGAACTCGGCTACAACGCGCGCGTCGCGGCCAACCTCGGAGCGCCGGTGCTGCTGGTGCTCAGCGGACGAGACCAGCAGTCCAGAGCCGAACAGCTGGGTACCTCAACCGCACGCACCGCTGAGGCCGTGGGGCAGATGGCTGCGCTCGCGCTCGCCGAGTTGCAGGAAGAGCGCGCCGAGCTCTTCGCCGTGATAGCGAACCGTGCCGATCCCGATGCGCTTGAGCAGACCGTCAAGGCCGTGCGCGCAGTGCAGGCCGACCCGACGCCGGTCTGGGCGATCCCCGAAGACCGCACACTGGTGGCGCCGTCGATCCGCGGCATCCTCGCAGCGGTCGACGGCACGCTCGTCAAGGGCGATGCCGACCTGCTCACACGCGAGGCGCTGAGCGTCGTCGTCGCAGGAATGTCGATGGTGAACGTGCTTCCCCGGCTCACCGAAGACGCCGTCGTCGTGATCCCCGCCGACCGTACCGAGGTATTGCTCGCGGCGCTGCTCGCCGATGCGGCCGGCACCTTCCCCTCTATCGCGGCGATCATTCTGAACGGACCGTTCCCGCTGCCCGAGCCGATCGAGCAGCTTCTCGACGGGCTCGCGTCGACAGTGCCGATCATCGCGACCGACCACGGCACCTACGACACCGCCGTGCGAGTGATGGGTGCCAGGGGGCGCCTCGCCGCGGATTCTCGACGTCGCTACGACCGTGCGCTCGGGCTTTTCCAGACACATGTGGACATCACCGAGCTGTCGACACAGCTCGGCCTCGCCGAATCGCGCGTCGTGACGCCGCTGATGTTCGAGTACGGGCTCATCGAGCGTGCCCGCGCTGATCGCAAGCGCATAGTGCTGCCGGAGGGCGAGGATGACAGGATCCTGCACGCGGCGGCCACCCTTCTTGCGCGTGACGTCGCCGACCTGACGATTCTGGGCGACGAGAGCAGTATTCGCGCACGCGCCACCGGACTCGGTATCGACATATCCGCAGCGCAGGTCATCAGCCCCACCGACCCCGATTACGTCGAGCGCTTCGCCGAGGAGTATGCGCGCCTGCGTGCACACAAAGGCGTGACGGTATCGCAGGCAGCGGACACGGTGACGGATGTCTCTTATTTCGGCACTCTCATGGTGCATCTCGGTCTTGCCGACGGTATGGTCTCCGGCGCGATGCACACCACCGCGCACACGATTCGCCCCTCATTCGAGATCATCAAGACCCGTCCGGGGGTCGACGTCGTCTCCAGCGTGTTCCTCATGGCGCTTGCAGACAGAGTGCTTGTTTACGGCGATTGCGCAGTGATTCCCGATCCGACCAGCAACCAGCTCGCCGACATCGCGATCTCATCGGCCGAGACTGCTCAACAGTTCGGCATCGACCCACGTGTGGCGATGTTGTCCTACTCGACGGGGGAGTCCGGCACGGGGGCCGACGTGGAGAAGGTCCGCGAGGCGACGGCTCGGGTGCGCGAGCGCGCACCCGAGCTGCCGGTCGAAGGGCCCATCCAATACGATGCAGCGGCCGATGCCGCCGTTGCCAAGGCGAAGATGCCCGACTCTGCTGTCGCCGGTCGAGCGACGGTCTTCATCTTCCCCGACCTCAACACGGGCAACAACACCTATAAGGCCGTGCAGCGCTCAGCCGGCGCTGTCGCGATCGGGCCGGTCCTGCAGGGGTTGAACAAGCCGATCAACGACCTCTCCCGCGGTGCGCTGGTCGATGACATCGTCAACACCGTCGCGATCACCGCGATCCAGGCCCAGGGATCAGGGAGCGCGCGATGAGCGTCGTCCTCGTCATCAACAGCGGATCATCGTCGCTGAAGTACAGCCTCATCGACATGCACCGCGAGGTGCCGCTCGGAGAGGGGCTCATCGAGCGAATCGGGCAGGAGGCCAGCGCGGTCTCCCACACGGTGCGACGCGTCACCGACGGCAGTCCCGCGCCGACGATGCTCGACGCAACCTACAAGAGCGAGCGTCCGATCGCCGACCACGACGAGGCCTTTGCCGTCATGCTGGAGCAGTTCGCCGAACGCGGACCGGCCCTCGCCGAGCATCCGCCCGTCGCCGTCGGCCACCGCGTCGTCCACGGCGGGGCGCGGTTCTTCGCGCCCACGCTCGTGACGGATGCCGTCGAACAGTCCATCGGCGAACTCGAAGTGCTGGCTCCGCTGCACAACCCGGCCAATCTCGCGGGAATTCGTGCCGCTCGCGCGAAGTTTCAGGAAGTCCCGCACATCGTGGTGTTCGACACTGCGTTCCACCAGACTCTGTCGCCCGCGGCATACACCTATGCGATCGACGCGGCGTTCGCCGAGCAACACCGTGTGCGTCGCTATGGTTTTCACGGGACAAGCCACAAGTACGTCAGCGAGGCGGCAGCGGCGTTCCTCGATCGCGACCTCGCATCCCTTCGCCAACTCGTCTTCCACCTCGGCAACGGGGCATCGGTCACGGCCGTCGACGGTGGCCGATCGGTGGAGACATCGATGGGCCTGACCCCGCTCGAAGGGCTCGTCATGGGCACGCGATCGGGCGATATCGATCCCGCAGCGCTCGTACACATCCACCGTGTCGCCGGGTACTCGATCGACGAGATCGACGGCCTGCTGAACACACGGAGCGGCCTGAAAGGGCTCGCCGGGCGCAGCGACATGCGCGACATCCTCGCCGGCGTCGATGCGGATGACGAAGCAGCCACGCTCGCGTTCGACGTGTACATCCACCGTCTACGCGCCTACGCCGGCGCGTACATCGCCCAACTCGGCGGGGTCGACGTGATCTCTTTCACAGCCGGGGTGGGTGAGAATGCCGCTCGCGTACGCGCGGACTCGATGGCGACCCTGGGCTTCCTCGGCGTCGAGATCGACTCAGTTCGCAACGAAGCCCCGAGCCGAGGCATCCGACGCATCTCTTCGGACTCGTCAACGGTCGAAGTGCTCGTGGTGCCCACCGACGAGGAGCTCGAGATCGCGCGCCAGGCCCTGAGCCAGGTCTGAATCAGAGAATGGGATGCGCATGAAGATCATCGTGTTCGGGGCGACGGGAGGCGTCGGGCGACATGTCATCCGTCGAGCCGTCGAGGCCGGTCATCAGGTCACGGCTTTCGTGCGCACGCCGGACAAGCTCGAACAGCAGCGCGACCTGGTGAGCGTGCGACAGGGGGACGCCTTCGATGGCGACGCGGTCGCCGATGCGATCGCCGGACATGACGCGGTCGTCTTCGCACTCTCCTCTTCTCGGGCTCTGAAGAAGTCGGACGAACTCGAGCGAATGGCGCAGAACATCGTCAACGGCATGCAGCGAGGCGGCGTGGACCGCATCGCGTACTGCGCGTCGGCAGGCGTTGATGGCGAGCTCACGGGAGTCGTCGGCAAAGCGGTGGCATGGGTGCTCCGCCACGCGCTCGCCGACCACCGTGCCGCACTCGACGCCTTCGACAACGCCGGAATGGACGTCACGGTCGCACGGCCGACAGCGCTCAACGACGCTCCGTTCAACGAGGACTACATCGAGACGTTCGTCGGCATGCCTGGCGCGCCCCGCGCGATTCCTCGCGCCTCGGTCGCTGACTTTCTGGTGAAAGCGCTGGATCAGCCGGAAATCTACAGCGGGAACTCGGTCGGGCTCTCGGTCTGAGACACGAACTGCGGTTCAGGGCTTACCCCGAAGCGCGGCGCAGCATTACGCTGGCTAAGTGGCACATCGTGGTGCCGGACCCAATGTTTCTCGCTTGGAGGACTACGTGCCCGAGACCCTGCCCGATCTTCTTGCCAGCGACGGAATCCTCTTCGATCTCGACGGGGTTCTGACGCCGACTGCTGAGGTGCACATGCGCGCCTGGTCGGCGGTCTTCGCCGAGGTCTTCACCAGGTGGGGGATAGAGCCGGCCTACACCGACGCCGACTATTACGCATACGTCGACGGGAAGCGCCGCTATGACGGCGTCGCGAGCCTGCTCCGTAGCCGCAATGTGGAGATTCCCTGGGGCGACCCTGACGACCCGGCCGATGCAGAGACAATCTGCGGTATCGGCAACCGCAAGAACGCGGCATTCGCCGCGGCGCTGCGCGCCGGGGGAGTGGAACCATTCGCTGGCTCGCTCGCGCTGCTGAAGGTGTTGCGTGCGGCCGAGATCCCGATGGGCGTCGTCTCCAGCTCATCGAATGCGGAAGAGGTGCTGGCGACTGCGGGCATCCGTGATTTCTTCACCGTGGTCATTGACGGCAGGGTCGCGGCCACGGACAATCTCGCCTCGAAGCCCTCTCCCGACATGTTCCGGGCCGGTGCCGCCAGGCTGGGCGTCGACCCCGCGTCGAGCGTCGCCATGGAGGACGCCGTATCCGGCGTCGCTTCTGCGGCCTCCGCCGGGTATGCCACTGTCGTCGGTGTCGACCGCGGCGCCGGGCCAGAAGCGCTCAGAGAAGCCGGTGCGACGTATATCGTGGATGACCTTGCCCGATTCCTCCTCGACTCTTCGGAGACCGCATGATCGACCGCGACCGCTTCCCCGTCGACCCCTGGCGCTTGACCGAGACGCGTTACGCCGAAGACGGTGTCGCTGAGACACTCTTCGCCGTGAGCAACGGCTATCTCGGCCTGCGCGGAAATCACATCGAAGGCCGCGGTGCGCACGAGCACGGCACATTTATCAACGGACTGCACGAGACGTGGCCGATCCGTCACGCTGAGCAGGCCTATGGCTTCGCCGAGGTCGGCCAGACCATCGTCAACGCGCCGGATGCGAAGATCATGCGCCTGTACGTCGATGATGAGCCGCTCTCCTTCGACGAGGCGGACGTGCGCGAGTACCGCAGGTCGCTCGACATGCGCACCGGGGTGCTCGAGCGTGATGTGCTCTGGGTGACGCCGAGCGGCAAGCGCATCCGGATGCGCGACGAGCGGATCGTCAGCTTCGAGGAGCGTCATCTCGCGATCATCCGCCTCGAGGTCACCGTCGAGAACTCGGATGCGCCCGTCACCGTGAGTTGTCAGTTGCTGAACCGTCAGGATGGCGGGACCGTGTACACGGGCGACCCGATGGGGAAGAAGAAGGCCAGTTTCGATCCGCGCAAGACCGAGAAGATCACCGAGCGAGTACTCGAGCCCGCCGAGTACTGGCAGGACGGGCTTCGCTCTGCGCTGTCCTATCGCGTCGCCGATTCGGGTATGACCGTCGCGCTCGTCGCAGACCACGTGATCGAGACGGACAACGAGTACAGCGCCCGTCAGTTCATCGAGTCGGACATCGCGAAGAACGTCATCCGCGTGCAGGCGAAAGCCGGTATTCCGATCCGGATCACCAAACTCGTGAGCTATCACACCTCGCGCGGCGTGCCACCGCACGAACTCATCGACCGCTGCCGCCGCTCGCTCGACCGTGCAGCCATCGAGGGCGTCGAGGAGCAGTTCCGCAAGCAGGAGGACTGGCTCGCCGGTTTCTGGGAGCGCTCCGATGTGCAGATCGAAGGGCACGACGACCTGCAGCAGGCCACCCGCTGGTGTCTGTTCCAGCTCGCCCAAGCGGCGGCGCGTGCTGACGGTACCGGCGTACCCGCGAAGGGGCTCACCGGTTCGGGCTACAGCGGTCACTATTTCTGGGACACCGAGATCTACGTGCTCCCGTTCCTCACGTACACGACCCCGCAGTGGGCCCGCAACGCACTGCGTGCACGCGTTCTCATGCTCCCCGCGGCCCGGCGCCGCGCCGCTCAGCTCAACGAGGCGGGTGCGCTGTTCCCCTGGCGCACGATCAACGGTGAAGAGGCGTCCGCCTACTACGCTGCCGGAACCGCGCAGTATCACATCAACGCCGACATCAACTTCGCCCTCGGCAAGTACGTGCGCGCGACCGGAGACGATGAGTTCCTGCATCGCGAAGGCGTCGACGTGGTGGTCGAGACAGCCCGATTGTGGGCCACCCTCGGTTTCTGGCGCACCTCGAACGGCGCACCTTCCAAGGACATGACGCACCGCGACGGCGACATCTTCCACATTCACGGCGTCACAGGGCCTGACGAGTACACCACGGTCGTCAACGACAATCTCTTCACCAACGTGATGGCGCGGCATAACCTGCGTTACGCCGCGAAGATCGTGCACGAGATCGCAGAAGCCGATCCCGCAGCGTACGACGCACTCGTGGAGCGCACGGGCCTGGATGCGGGGGAGCCGGAAGCCTGGGACCGCGCGGCGGAAGCCATCAACATCCCGTTCAGCGAGAGCCTCGGGATCCACCCGCAGGATGCGATGTTCTTGGAGCGAGAGGTATGGGACCTGGCGAACACGCCAGACGACCAGCGTCCGCTGCTGCTTCATTTCCACCCGCTGGTGATCTACCGCTTCCAGGTGCTCAAGCAGGCAGATGTCGTGCTCGCCCTGTTCTTGCAGGGAAACCACTTCACGGCCGAAGAGAAGCTCGCAGATTTCCAGTACTACGATCCGCTGACGACGGGAGATTCCACTCTTTCGGCTGTGGTGCAGGCGATCCTTGCTGCAGAAGTCGGTTATCAGGACCTGGCTCTGGAGTATTTCCAGCACGCACTGTTCGTCGATCTCGGTAACCTTCACCAGAACTCGTCTGACGGCGTGCATGTCGCGTCTGCAGGTGGCGTGTGGACGACGCTGGTGTGCGGTTTCGGCGGCATGCGCGATCACGCGGGTGAACTGAGCTTCGATCCGCGTCTGCCCGCAGAGTGGCCGTCGCTTTCGTACCCACTGCAGTGGCGCGGCACAACGTTGCAGGTCACACTCACCCGTGAAGAGCTGCGCGTCGTCGCGAAGGATGGCGATCCCGTGACCTTCTCCGTCCGCGGCGTCGAGTACACCGTGGCAGAGGGCGCCGACGTCGTCGTGCCGCTGGCAGATCAGGGGCCCGTGATCGCGGGACGGCCGACTCTGCGTCAGTTCGAGGACGCCCGCCGCGACGACGGTACTCGCCTCTCGGCCTCTGTGCCGGTGATGACGAACGCGCTGCCGGTGATCGGCGTCTACGAGGATTGATCCCTTCGCCTTTTTAAGCGGCATCGGATCCGACCCGATCCGGGAGCGCAGTGTCGGCGGTACGCCGTAGGCTGTTGAGGTGACTACTGCCCTGTACCGCCGCTACCGCCCTGAGAATTTCGGCGAGATGATCGGTCAGTCTCAGGTGACCGATCCACTGATGACGGCGCTGCGCGGAGATCGCGTAGGCCATGCCTATCTTTTCTCCGGTCCTCGTGGCTGCGGTAAGACGACGTCAGCGCGCATCCTCGCGCGTTGCCTGAACTGTGCGGAAGGTCCTACCGACACCCCCTGCGGCACCTGCCCGAGCTGTGTCGAGCTCGCACGCGACGGCGGCGGATCGCTCGACGTGGTCGAGATCGACGCGGCAAGTCACAACGGTGTCGACGACGCGCGTGATCTTCGTGAACGGGCGACCTTCGCTCCGAGCAGAGACCGGTTCAAGATCTTCATCCTCGATGAGGCTCATATGGTCACCCCGCAGGGCTTCAACGCACTGCTGAAGCTGGTGGAAGAGCCGCCCCCGCACATCAAGTTCATCTTCGCGACCACCGAGCCCGACAAAGTGCTCGGTACCATTCGCTCGCGTACGCACCACTATCCCTTCCGCCTCGTACCGCCTGCAGCGATGCTCGAATACGTCGAGAAGCTCTGCGCAGAAGAAGGTGTGACGGTAGCACAGGGCGTTCTGCCGCTTGTTGTACGAGCCGGCGGCGGTTCGCCGCGCGACACGCTGTCGCTGCTCGATCAGCTCATCGCCGGTTCCGACGGCGACGTGGTCGCATACGAACGCGCGGTGTCGCTGCTGGGATACACGCATGGCGCCCTGTTGGACGAGATCGTCGAGGCGCTCGCCTCCGGCGAGGCCGCCGCAGCATTCCCCGCGATCGACCGGGTCGTTCAGACCGGGCAGGATCCACGCCGCTTCGTCGATGACCTGCTCGAGCGTCTGCGCGATCTCATCGTGATCGCCGCCGTGGGCGATGGCGCCTCCTCTGTGCTGCGCGGCCTCGCTGAAGACGAGCTTTCGCGCATGCGGGTTCAGGCCGCGACGTTCGGCGCCGCTCGACTGTCACGCACGGCAGATGTCGTGAGCGCCGCTCTGGACGACATGGCAGGTGCGACCTCTCCGCGACTTCATCTGGAACTGATGATCGCGCGCGTTCTGAACGCCGCCAGTGCCGACACCGCACCAAGGTCTGATTCCGCCGCCCCCGTTGCAGCCGCGCCTGTCGCAGCAACGCCTGCAGTGGCTGCGCCCGCAGCGCCCCCGACTCCAGCGCCCCCGACTCCTGCGGCCCAGACGGTGGCGACCCCGCCAGCGTCACCGGTCGCCTCCGCGCCCCCCGCCTCTGCGCCGACCGACTCTGTACTGCCGACGGCTCAACCCGACGTCGCAGAGCCTGCGGAAGCGCCCACGCCCGCTCCGACCCCCACCGGTCCGGTGACCTTCGACACGATCCGCGCCGCCTGGCCTGCAATCCTGACTCGAATGGAGAAGCTGAGCCGAACAGCATGGCTGATCGTCACTACGGTGCAGCCGCTCGAGTTCGCGACAGACACCGGCGTGCTCACACTCGGTTTTGCGGCTCAGTCGGATGTCACGAAGTTCAAGGGATCGACGCCGGGGCCAGGCCCGTCAGACCACCTTCGTACCGCTATCGAGCAGGAGGTCGGGGTGAGGGTGAAGTATCGCCCGGCTCCGTTGCCGCCACAGCCGACGCCGGACGCGCCGGTCCGCTCGGAGCCCACGCCGCGAGACACGAACCCCGCCCAGAGTGCCGCGCCTCGGGCGCCGCAGAATCCTGCTCCGGCGGCGTCCGTCTCGGAGTGGGCGGTCGCGTCGATCCCCACGTCAGGCGAGCCCGCCGCCGCACCTCAGCCGCAGTTTCCCGTCGACGAAGAACCCGCCGAGGTCGAGTCCGCGGCATCGGCGCCGCTGCCGCCGAAAGACGGCGGAATCGACGACCAAGAGCCTCCTTTGCCGGGCGATGACGATGCCCCCGACATCGATGATGAGCCCCCGTACGATCACCCGCCGGCACAGGTGCCCGCGCCCAGCGTGGCGGCACCTCGGACTCCGGAGGCACCAGTGACTCCTGCGCCGTCGATGACCTCACGAGCGCCGGGCGGAGTGCAGCGCTACGGCGAGGCAGTGGTACGACAGGTGCTCGGAGCGACGTTCATCCGTGAAGAACCGTATGAGCCGCCGACGAGGTTTGCCTGATGTACGACGGAATCGTTCAGGAACTCATCGACGAATTCGGCCGACTCCCCGGGATCGGACCGAAATCAGCGCAGCGCATCACCTTCCACATCCTTCAGACTCCGACGTTCGATGTGGCTCGGCTGTCTGAGCTGCTCACCGAGGTCCGTATCCGCGTGCGCTTCTGCGAGATCTGCGGCAACGTGTCCGAGCAGGATCGCTGCGCGATCTGCCGAGACCCTCGTCGCAACCCTGCGTTGATCTGCGTAGTGGAAGATGCCAAGGATGTCTCGGCCATCGAGCGCACCCGCGAGTTCCGCGGCCTGTACCACGTGCTGGGTGGCGCGATCAGCCCGATCGCAGGCGTCGGTCCAGACGATCTGCGCATCGCTCAGCTGATGACACGTCTTGCCGATGGCACCGTGCAGGAGGTCATCCTCGCGACGAATCCCAACCTCGAAGGTGAAGCGACCGCGAGCTATCTCAGTCGCCTGCTCACGACGATGCAGATCACGGTGTCCCGACTCGCATCGGGTCTCCCGGTGGGCGGCGACCTCGAGTACGCCGATGAAGTGACTCTGGGGCGTGCGTTCGAAGGGCGACGAACACTGTGAGCATCGATACGGTCGCATCTGACGCTGTGTCCGTGACGAGGTGAACGCACAAGGCGGATTCACCCGCAGAGGTTGGATTCTCTTCGCCATCATGGCGTTCGTCTGGGGCATCACCTATCTCTTCATCAAAGAAGCGGTCGACTCTTACAGTCCGCCCGCAGTGGTGGCCGGACGCACCCTCATCGCCGCGCTCGTGCTGTTGCCGTTCGCCATCCGCAGTGGCGCACTGAAGATCGCATGGAGGTATTGGCCCTGGGTCCTCGCCTTCGGCCTCATCGAGATGGCGGGACCGTTTCTCCTCCTCAGTCACGCTGAAACGCAGCTGCCGTCGGGGCTCACCGGACTCCTGGTCGCCACCGTGCCGCTGTTCGCAGTGATGATCGCCATGCTGCGAGGCGATCGTACGGCGCTGGCACCGCTGCGCCTGGGCGGGTTGCTGCTCGGTTTCATCGGCGTGGCCGTCGTGGTCATCGGTCCCGGATTGTTTCCGCACGGTCAAGCGAGCGTCTTCGCGATCGGCGAGGTCCTGCTCACGGCACTGCTGTACGCGATCGCCCCGTTCATCCTGGCGCTGAAGCTCACGCAGGTGCCGTCGGTCGGCACGATCACACTTGCGCTGTTCGCAATCGGGCTCGGCTATCTGCCGGCCGCATTGCTCACCCAGAACGAGGTGCCGACGTTCAGGTCGACGATCTCGCTCGCGCTGCTGGCCGTCATCTGCACGGCATTCGCGCTCATGGCGTTCTTCGCGCTCATCCGCGAGGTCGGGCCGGTACGTGCGCCGCTGTTCACCTACATAAACCCCGTGGTGGCGATACTTCTCGGAGCCGTCGTGCTGGCCGAGCCGATCACACCCGGACTCTTGATCGGCTTTCCTCTGATCCTCGTCGGATGCTGGTTCGCTGCGACAGGCGGACGCCTCCGCACCCGGCCCGCGCCTTTGCCGGACGGGCACGTCACGCCTGCTGAGGCGGCGTCTGAACAGCGCGCCCTGCGCGGGCGGGCAGCAGACGAATCGCGCGTCGCGGACTGAGCGGTGTTGTGCAGGCAACGCATCTCGCATGAGCGCGGACAGACTGTTCGGTCATATGCGCGGTGACGCATACCCGCCGAAAGTACACTGGCCTGTGGGCGGAACTGCCCGACAACCCCAGAGGAGTGATTTTGGCCCTCATCGTGCAGAAGTACGGCGGCTCGTCCGTCGCCGACGCTGAAAGCATCAAACGCGTGGCGAAGCGCATCGTCGATACGAGGCGGGCAGGTCATGACGTCGTCGTCGCCGTGAGTGCGATGGGAGACACCACAGACGAACTGCTGGATCTCGCCAACGACGTCGCGCCTATCCCCGCCCCGCGCGAGATGGACATGCTGCTCTCCAGCGGAGAGCGGATCTCGATGGCGCTGCTGGCCATGGCGATCCACTCCATGGGCTTCGACGCGCGCTCGTTCACCGGCAGCCAGGCCGGGATGATCACCGATGACCATCACGGTTCTGCCCGCATCGTCGATGTCACACCGATCCGGCTCCGAGAAGCACTCGACGAGGGCGCGATCGTCATCGTCGCCGGCTTCCAGGGCTTCAATCGCGACACGCGCGATATCACCACGCTCGGCCGTGGCGGTTCCGACACGACGGCCGTCGCGCTGGCGTCTGCGCTGGGCGCTGACGTGTGCGAGATCTACAGCGACGTCGACGGCATCTACACAGCAGACCCGCGAGTCATTCCGCAGGCGCAGAAGCTCGATCAGGTCTCCAGTGAGGAGATGCTGGAGCTCGCGGCCAACGGCGCCAAGGTGCTTTACATCCGCGCCGTCGAGTTCGCACGTCGTCACGGCGTGCTCATTCACGCACGCTCGACATTCTCGTCGAGCGAAGGCACATACGTTCTGGGCGAGGGTATGAAGAACCCTCGCGAAGTCGAGGGAGAAGTCATGGAAGAGCCGATCGTTGCAGGTGTCGCCACCGACATGGGACAGGCGAAGATCACTGTTCTCGGAGTGCCAGATGTGCCAGGCAAAGCCGCCGAGATCTTCAAGATCGTGGCAAAGTCCGGTGCGAACGTCGACATGATCGTGCAGAACGTCTCTGCGGCATCCACAGGTCGCGCCGACATCTCGTTCACGCTTCCCAAGGCCGACGCCGCGACCGCGCTGAAGGCGCTGGCGGCCGAACAGGCCGATGTGGGATTCGAAGGCCTCATCCACGATGACCAGATCGGCAAGCTCTCCGTCGTCGGCGCGGGTATGAGGGTGCACTCCGGAGTCTCCGCCACCCTCTTCGAGGCACTCTCGACGGCGGGCATCAACATCGAGATGATCTCGACCTCCGAGATCCGCATCTCCGTGGTGTTGCGCGATTCAGACGTCGCAGACGCTGCCCGCATCGTTCACACCGCGTACGGACTCGATGGTGAGGACGAGGCCGTCGTGCACGCCGGCACCGGCCGCTGAGCTGTCGACTCCCGAGCTTTCGCCCCCTGAGCCTGTCGAAGGGTAGACTCGCGAGAACCCTGACATCGGCGCCAGGCGCGGCATCCGCACCCCGACGCCGTGCCTTGCGCATAGCCTGCACAACTGCTTGACGCCAAGGAAACCTCTCATGACCCGCATCTCCGACTCAGGACACTCCGTCGCCATCGTCGGCGCCACCGGCCAGGTGGGCACCGTAATGCGCGAGATTCTCGTGGAGCGCTCGTTTCCAATTCGGGAACTACGGCTTTTCTCCTCGGCGCGCTCGGCAGGTAAGACGATCCAGTACGCCGGTGTGGATGTCGTCGTCGAGGACGTTGAGACAGCGGATGCCGCTGGCATCGACATCGCACTTTTCTCGGCAGGCGCCACGGCCAGCCGCGCATATGCGGAGCGGTTCGCTGGGGCCGGCGCCGTCGTGATCGACAACTCCAGTGCATGGCGCGGACACCCCGAGGTCCCGCTGGTGGTCAGCGAAGTCAACCCGCACGCGATCGATGACCGACCCAAGGGGATTATCGCGAACCCGAACTGCACGACCATGGCAGTGATGCCGGTGCTCAAGCCGCTGGCGGCCGAGGCAGGACTGGAGCGGCTCATCGTCTCGACCTACCAGGCTGTCTCCGGCTCTGGTCTCTCCGGCGCTCAGGAGCTCCTGGGACAGGTTGAGGGCGTGCTCGCTCAGGGCGACACGCTGCGCCTGGTCCACGATGGGTCAGCCGTGGAGTTCCCCGCGCCGAACAACTACGTCGCACCGATCGCGTTCGACGTCATCCCGCTGGCAGGCGCCATCGTCGATGACGGGCTGAACGAGACCGACGAAGAGAAGAAGCTGCGCAACGAGAGTCGCAAGATCCTCGAGCTTCCCGACCTGCGCGTCGCAGGAACGTGCGTGCGCGTTCCGGTGTTCACAGGCCACTCGCTGTCGATCCACGCGGAGTTCGCACGCGAGATCACGCCTGACCGCGCCAGGGAGGTGCTCGCAGACGCTCCCGGCGTCGCGCTCGAAGAAGTGCCGACCCCGCTTCACGCCGCAGGTAAAGACCCGAGTTTCGTCGGTCGCATTCGTGCCGACCAGTCCGCTCCCGAGAACAAGGGTCTCGTGTTGTTCGTCAGCAACGACAATCTGCGTAAGGGTGCGGCGCTGAACGCCGTGCAGATCGCAGAGCTCGTCGGAGCGCGACTGGGCGTCGCCGCCTGATTCGTCTATCGCCACGCACGTGATCCCGCCCGCTCCCGGTGGGGGTGTGGTTCGCGGCATCCGGGCTGAGAACTAGACTGGTCTGGTGACTGAATCCGTTGACGTCGTCCTCATCGGTGGTGGCATCATGAGCGCCACACTGGGTACTCTGCTGCACGAGTTGCAGCCCGATTGGAAGATTGTCGCTTTCGAGCGACTCTCCGATGTGGCCCAGGAGAGTTCCAACCCATGGAACAACGCAGGCACGGGCCATGCTGCCCTGTGCGAGCTGAACTACATGCCTCAGACCGGCGACGGCCCGCTCGATCCTGCCAAGGCTGTCTCGATCAACGAGCAGTTCCAGCAGAGCCGCCAGTTCTGGTCTTCGCTGGTCGACAGGGGCGTACTCGATGAGCCGTCGACGTTCATCAACGCGACCCCGCACATGACGTTCGTGCAGGGCGAGAAGGACGTCGCCTATCTCAAGGATCGCTACGAGGTCCTGAAGAAGCAGCCGCTGTTCTCCGGCATCGAGTACAGCGAAGACTCGCGCGTCATCAACAAGTGGGCGCCGCTGCTGATGCAGAAGCGTCGCAAGGGTGTGCCGTTCGCGGCGACAAGGGTGCCCGCAGGCACAGACGTCGACTTCGGCGCACTCACTCATCAACTCTTCGACCACCTCGCAGCGGGCGGCGTCGAAGTGCGCACCAACTACGAGGTGAAGAAGCTCAAGAAGCAGCAGGACGGCAGCTGGGATGTGTCGTTCCGTCGCGCTCTCGGCCACACCCCAGGCAAGGTCAACGCGAAGTTCGTCTTCGTGGGCGCGGGCGGCTGGGCGCTCAAGCTTCTGCAGCGCTCCGGGATTCCCGAGATCAAGGGCTACGGCGTCTTCCCGATCGGTGGGCAGTTCCTGAAGACCTCCAACCCTGAGGTGGTCTCGCAGCACAAGGCGAAGGTCTACTCGCAGGCCTCGGTCGGCGCTCCGCCGATGTCTGTTCCACACCTCGACACCCGTGTCGTCGACGGTGAAGCATCGCTGCTTTTCGGCCCGTTCGCGACGTTCAGCCCGAAATTCCTCAAGAACGGGTCGATGCTCGACTTGGTCACGCAGGTTCGTGCGCACAACCTGTGGCCGATGCTGCGCGTCGCCTTCGCGAACCCTGATCTGATCACCTACCTGCTCGGTGAGCTGACGAAGACTCATCGCAAGAAGGTCGACAGTCTTCGGGTGTTCATGCCGACGGCGAAAGACGAGGACTGGACCCTCATCGAGGCCGGTCAGCGCGCCCAGGTCATGAAGAAAGACGCGAAGAAGGGCGGCGTGCTGCAGTTCGGCACCGAGGTCGTCTCGGCTGCCGACGGCACCATCGCCGGACTTCTGGGCGCTTCGCCCGGTGCTTCAACCGCAGTGCCGATCATGCTGAACCTGATGAAGACGTGCTTCCCTGACCAGTACTCCGGCTGGGAGCCGACGCTGCGTGAGCTCATTCCGAGCTACGGAGAAAAGCTGAACGAGAACGAGCAGGCGGCCCAGAAGTCGCTGGCGTCGACGGCCGAGACTCTCGGCATCTCGAAGTGACACCCGACCGTGGCGAAGCTCTACTTCCGCTACGGCGCGATGAACTCCGGCAAGTCCACGGCGCTGCTGCAGGCCGCGTACAACTATGAAGAGCGCGGGCAGCGCGTTCTGCTCGCCAAGCCTGAGATCGACACCAAGGGCGCCGCTCAGGTCGAGAGTCGACTGGGCATGACCCGCGAGGTCGACTTCCTCGTGCCGCCAGGGGGAGACGTCCGTGCGCTGTTTCACCGCGAGCGCGAACAGATGCGGCGTCGAAACGATGAAGGGCTGATTCCGGCCGACCCCATCGACGACGCATGCCTGCTGGTCGACGAGGCGCAGTTCCTGACCGCGGCGCAGGTCGACGATCTCTTCCGGATCGCGGTCGACGACGGTATTCCCGTGCTCGCCTACGGGATCCGCAATGACTTCTTGACCCACGCCTTCCCCGGCTCGGCTCGTCTGCTCGCGATCGCGCACTCTTTGGAAGAGCTCAAGACCATCTGCAGGTGCGGTCGGAAGGCAGTGTTCAACGGGCGCGTCATCAACGGAAGGTACGTGTTCGACGGCGATCAGGTCGCGATCGACGAGGGCGCAGCCGTCGGCCCCGTCGCAGATGTTGTCACATATGAATCGCTCTGCGGGCACTGCTACCTCGAGGAATCCGGCGGGCGCCTGGGCTGAACGTCCCTCCCGCGCGTGTTTGCGTGGTCAGACCACAGGGGCTACTCTGTGGTCTGACCACACTTCGACGTTCGAGGAGCGATATGACGGATGCTGCACCGCAACGCGCATGGCGCGTCGTGCTCGAGCACATCGAACGTGACCTTCTCGACGGCCGCCTCGCCCCGGGCGACAGATTGCCGTCTGAGCGCGATCTGTCCGCAGACCTCGGCGTCGGCCGCTCCAGTGTCCGTGAGGCCTTACGGGTGCTGGAAGTCATGGGCCTGATCCGCACTGCGACCGGCTCGGGGCCGCAGGCCGGCGCCATCGTCATTGCCACGCCCTCCGGCGGCCTTTCCGCACTGATGCGCCTTCAGGTGGCCGCACAGGGCTTCCCGCTGGCGGATGTCATGCGAACCCGTCTGGTGCTGGAGGGTGCTGTGGTCGCGACGCTGGCGGCCGAAGACGGGCGCGACACGACGGACGTGCATCGCATGCTCGCAGCGATGGATGTCACAGACCTCACGGCAGAGGAGTTTCTCGCGCTCGATGCACAGCTCCATCTCGCGCTTGCGGAAGCCAGCGGAAACGCGGTGATCGCAGCAATGATGGCGGGTCTGCGCACCGCCGTCGAATCATACGTCCTCGCCGGCTCCAGGGAGATCGCGGACTGGCCATCGATGGCCTCCCGCCTGCGCGCCGAGCATCACGCCATCGTCGACGCGATCGACGATGGCGATGCGGATGCCGCACGGCAACGTGTGCACGACCACATCACCGGCTACTACACGGCGGCCGGCCTCAAACCCGATACCCGTTCGAAGTCCCTGGGAGAAGAATCATGGTGAAGCGACAGTTGCCCAATCCCGCAGAGCTGCTTGAGCTGATGAAGTTCAAGAAACCGGAGCTGAATGGAAAGAAGCGTCGCCTCGAGGCCGCGCTGACGATTGACGATCTTCGCCTGATCGCCAAGCGCCGTACTCCCAAAGCCGCCTTCGACTACACCGATGGTGCGGCGGAGGGAGAGCTGTCCCTCACGCGTGCCCGGCAGGCGTTCCAGGACGTCGAGTTTCATCCCGGCATCCTTCGTCCCGCTCCGACCGTGGACACGAGCGTAGAGATCCTCGGCGGCCCGAGCGCTATGCCGTTCGGAATCGCGCCCACCGGCTTCACCAGGCTCATGCAGACCGAGGGCGAAGAGGCCGGGGCGGGGGCGGCTGCGGCTGCGGGCATCCCGTTCACGCTCTCGACCCTCGGTACGACCTCTATCGAAGGCGTGAAGGCGGCCACCCTTCGAGAGCCTCAGGGCCCGGTGCCGGGGAGGAACTGGTTCCAGCTGTATGTCATGCGCGATCGCGAGATCTCCTATGAGCTCGCCCGTCGCGCGGCCGGCGCCGGCTTCGACACACTGCAGTTCACGGTGGACACCCCAGTGGCCGGCGCGCGTCTGCGCGATAAGCGCAACGGCTTCTCCATCCCGCCGCAATTGACCCTAGGCACGATCATCAACGCGATCCCTCGCCCGTGGTGGTGGTGGGACTTCCTCACCACGCCCAAACTCGAGTTCGCATCGCTCAGCACAACCGGCGGCACTGTCGGCGAACTGCTGGATGCCGCGATGGATCCGACGATCAGCTATGAGGATCTGGCCGTGATCCGCGACATCTGGCCTGGGAAGATCGTCATCAAGGGCGTCCAGAACGTCGAGGACTCGGTGAAACTGCGTGACGCAGGAGTGGACGGCATCGTGTTGTCGAACCACGGCGGTCGCCAGCTCGATCGGGCCCCCATCCCGTTCCACCTGCTGCCGAGCGTTCGGGCCGCCGTCGGAGACGACTTCACCGTGATGGTGGACACCGGCATCATGAACGGGGCTGACATCGTGGCATCGGTCGCGCTCGGCGCAGACTTCACTCTCATCGGGCGTGCGTATCTCTACGGACTGATGGCAGGAGGGCGCCAGGGCGTCGACCGTACGATCGAGATCCTGCGCACCGAGATCGAGCGTACGATGCGTCTGCTCGGCGTCGCCTCGATCGCCGAGCTCGAGCCGTCCCACGTCACCCAGTTGCAGCGGCTGATGCCGATTCCCAGGTCGGCCGCGGAGGCCGCCGTGCGCTGAGTGGGTCGCCGCCGACGGGCAGACGGATGTTGTGACTAGAGCGTGGTCAGCAGCTCGTCGAGCTTGGCGGCGGTGTCTTCCCACCCGGTGACCGCGATCGAGCGGACGCCGAGGGCGAGGACCGGGTAGTCGTTGCCGCCTTCGTCGAGGCGGTCGCCGTAGAACAGCATGTCTCCGAGGGGAATCCCGGTGTGCTCGGAGAGCGCGGTCATCCCGTAGGCCTTATCGATGCCGGCGCGAGTGATGTCTATAGACGTGGAGCCGCCTGAGCGCACTTCCAGATCGGGGAGACGGGCCGCGACCGCGTCGCGTAAGTGCGCACGCTTGAGGCCGGACGGATCCCAATTGTGCTTGGCTTCGCCCGGAGCCTTCTGCCCGAGTGCGGAGAACGTGATCTGAGATCCGCGATCCTCAAGGATCTCGCCCCACGGGTTCCGCTCCCACAAGCCCAGTCGTTCGGCCTCTTCACGCAGAGCCTGCATTGCAGCATTCTTCTGCTCATCCGGGAGTTCGTGAGCATAGACCGCGACGAAGCTGTCCCCATCATGGCGCAGGTAGCGGGTACCGCAGGTCGGCAACAGATGCAGCCGACGGAGCAGGCTCGCATCGGCGTCACCGAGCTGAGCGATCACCTGCGAGCGGAACTGCTGTTCGTTGCCGCCGGAGATGATGGCGACCTCGACGCGTTCCAGCAGCGCACTCAACTGCGCGGAGATCCGCGGATCGATCGAGGATTTCGACGGAGCGAGAGTGTCGTCGAGATCAAAAGCGACAAGGCGGGGAGCGACAGCCAAGATGCCTCCAGCTCACGTGCGATCGAAGTGGATATGAAACGGGCCGCCCCGGAGGGCGGCCCTACTGCAATTTGTCGGGGTGACAGGATTTGAACCTGCGGCCTCTTCGTCCCGAACGAAGCGCGC
>JBEBSN010000031.1:0-28817 GCA_040394295.1 Microbacterium sp. | reverse complement strand
CCGAGAACATCGTGCGGAGCGAAATGCGAACCTGTGGAGACGGCCTCCCAGTCAGTGGCCTGGACGATGTCGATATCGCTCATGATCGCTCCTTCACCTTGAGGATGTGTACAGGTTCGCTGAACGCGTCCAATCGCACGAAATTGTGATCCGCCCAGGTCCAGACAGCGCCGGTGATGAGATCCTCAACCTCGTAGGCACCGCCCGGCTCGACACCCCAGACACGGGTGTCGAGATGGACAGTGGTCTCTCGCACGGAGTGCGGGTCGACATTGGCGACGACGATGATCGTGTCGGAACTGCCGTTGCCGGTGAATGCGCCATCGAGATGCTTCGAATAGACCAGGATGCTGTCGTCGTCGCTCCAATGCACTTCGAGGTTTCGCAGCTGACGAAGGGCGGGATGAGATCGACGGATCTCATTCAGGCGACGCAGGAACGGTGCGAGCGAATCGCCTGAATCCTCCGCCGCCCTGAAGTCTCGCAGTTTGTACTCGTACTTCTCATTGTCGATGTTCTCTTCCGAGCCGGGCCTGGCGACGTTCTCATACAACTCGTATCCTGCGTAGACGCCGTAGGTCGCAGTGGCAGTGGCGGCGAGAGCCGCACGAATGCGATACGCGGCACGTCCGCCGAACTGCAGGTACTCGGTGAGGATGTCCGGAGTGTTCACGAAAAGATTCGGGCGCAGATAGTCGGCGGTTTCGTGGGCGAGGCCGACCAGGAACTCCTCCAGCTCGCGTTTGGTGTTGCGCCACGTGAAGTAGGTGTAGCTCTGTTGGAAACCGACCGCGGCGAGGCTGCGCAGCGGGGCCGGTCTGGTGAAAGCCTCGGCGAGGAACACCACGTCCGGGTCTGAGGCGGTCACGCGTGCGATCAGCCACTCCCAGAACCACAGCGGCTTGGTGTGCGGGTTGTCGACGCGGAAGATCTTCACGCCCTGGCTGATCCAGTGCATGACGATTCGCAGCACCTCGTCGCGAAGCCCGGAAGGGTCGTTATCGAAGTTCAGCGGGTAGATGTCCTGATACTTCTTCGGAGGGTTCTCCGCGTACGCGATCGTGCCGTCCGGAAGCGTGGTGAACCACTCTGGATGCGACGTGACCCAAGGATGATCGGGCGACGCCTGCAACGCGAGGTCGAGAGCGATCTCGAGCCCGAGTCCTCGGGCCTGGCGAACGAAGGAACGGAAGTCGGCGAGGGTGCCGAGATCAGGATGGACGGCGTCGTGCCCGCCCTCTTCGGCGCCGATGGCCCAGGGTGAGCCCGGATCCGTCGGTCCCGCCTCAAGGGTGTTGTTCGGGCCCTTGCGGTGCGTGCGCCCTATCGGGTGGATCGGCGGCAGATAGACGACTTGGAAGCCCATCTCAGCGACGGCAGGAAGGCGCTTCGCAGCGGTACGGAACGATCCGCTCTTGACAGTGCCGTCCTTCATTCGTTTCGCCCCCTCGGATCGGGGGAAGAATTCATACCACGCGGCGACACCGGCGGTGGTGCGCTCGACGATCAGCGTATGCTCTGCCGTCGACGAGGAGAGCGAGACCAGCGGGCGCGCGGCGAACAGTGCGATGATCTCGGCGTCGGTGGCTACGGCGAGTGCGGTCGTGGCGTCCGCGGTGTCCAGCTTCTGCGCCAGCGATTCGAGATGCTTCCTCTCGGCGACGGGGCGGAGCTTTTCTCCCGCCGCCCGGGTGAACAGCTCAGAGCCCAGTGCGCACATAACTGCGACATCGATTCCGGCTGCGACCTTCAGCGCGGCTGCGTGCGCCCAGGTGGCGAAATCATCGGCGTACGCTTCGAAGCGGTAATGCCACACGCCCTGCAGATCCAGTGCGACCTCGGTCTGCCAGCGGTCGGTGCCATCATTGACCGCGCTCAGCCGGTGCAGGCTCTCGCTGCCGTCCGGTGCGACGAGACGCAGTTGCGCACCGATGCGGTCGTGTCCCTCACGAAACGCCACGACGCGAAAGGGCACCACCTCGCCCGCGAATGCTTTCGCAGGGAAACCGCCCGGACCCAGTGGCGTGGGATCTGACAGCGGGATGCGCCCGGTACGGGTTCCTTCTCCGTCAGCCGCGGCGCGCGGCCGCAGGGGAACTTGGGCGGGGCTTCGAAGCGCCGCGGGACGATTGCCAGAACGTGCAGCCACACCCCGAATGTACCGCGCCCAGCATGTCCTGGACACCCGTCCCGGTGCGCGTGTTCGTCGCGGGCTACTCGACGCGGAACAGCCGCATGGAAGTGCCGGGGATGGGGAGCACATCGCCAGGGGCGAAAGTCTCGGATCCCACATCCGGCTGTTCATCGGCGCTGGACCACAACGAGACGAATCGGCTTGCCCCAGCGAGGTCGTCGGGGAGCGTGACATCGATCGGCTCTTCAGTGCCGTGCACGATCAGCAGCACACGATTGCTCGGTTCATGCACAGGGGTGGACTCGGCGACATACTGCAGAGTGCGGTTACCGGGGTCGGTCCACTGAGACTGCTCCATGGTCTCGCCGTTCTGGTTGTACCAGTGCATCACCGATGCATGAGGGGTGTGTTCGCCCAGACGTGCGTAGCGGCTGGGACGCAAGGCAGGATTCTGATCCCGCAGCCTGGTCAGAGCAGCGACATGAGCGCGCAGGTCGTGCTGCCACTGTTGGTGCTCCCAGCTGAGCCAGGTGAGGGCGGAATCCTGCGCGTAGGCGTTGTTGTTGCCGTGCTGCGTTCGTCCCGTCTCGTCACCGGCGGTGAGCATGGGAATCCCTGCGGAGAGGAGCAGCGTACCCAGAAGGTTGCGCATGGCCTTTCGTCTGGTCGACTGGATCTCGGCATCATCGGTCGGACCCTCTACGCCGTGGTTGAACGCGCGGTTCATGTTGGTGCCGTCGCGGTTGTCTTCGCCGTTGGCCTCGTTGTGCTTGGTGTCGTATGAGACGAGGTCGTGGAGGGTGAAGCCATCGTGCGCAGTGATGAAGTTCACGCTGGCGAGAGGCCCGCGGTCTTCGCTGAAGGTATTCGAAGAACCGGCGAGGCGAGTGGCGAATCCGCCGATGCCGACGGGCGCGGATGCCCGTCGGGCGTAGTCGATGTCGCTCAGCCAGAAGTTGCGGACTCGGTCGCGGTACCGGTCATTCCACTCGTGCCACCCACTGGCAAAGTTTCCCGTCTGCCACCCGCCCATCCCGACATCCCAGGGCTCGGCGATCAGCTTCACGTCCTGCAGCTGGGGGTCGTCGCGGATTGCGCGCAGCAGCGGGTGCTCGCGCGAGTACTCGTGGTTCTCGTCGCGACCGAGTGCCACGGCCAGATCGAAGCGGAAACCATCGATCTGCATCTCTCGTGCCCAGTAGCGCAGCGAGTCCAGAACCAACCGGGCTCCAGCGTCCTTCGACGTGTCGAGGGTGTTCCCGCAGCCCGTCGTGTCGATATAGGCGCCATCGGCGTGCTGGCGGTAGTAGTTGGCGTTGTCGATGCCACGCAGGCTGGAGCGCGGACCACCGATGCCCTCTTCCGACGTGTGGTTGTACACCACGTCGAGGATGACCTCGAGGCCGGCTTCGTGCAGCAGGCGGACCATGCCCTTGAACTCCGCGAGAACAGCCTCGGGTCCGGCCTTGACGGACTCATCGGTGGCATACGCAGCGTGCGGGGTGAAGAAGTTCAGGGTGTTGTAACCCCAGTAGTTCGTCAGGCCGCGGTCGAGCAGTCTCGGCTCCGGGACGAATGCATGCACGGGCAGGAGCTCGACGGACGTGATGCCGAGGGAATGCAGGTAGGCGATCATCTCGGGATGCGCCAGACCGGCATAGGTGCCGTGCAGCGCGGGCGGAATGTCGGGGTGACGCTTGGTCATGCCCTTCAGATGCCCCTCGTAGATCACCGTGCGATCCAGCGGAATCCGCGGCTTGCTCGATTCGCCCCAATCGAACCCGTCGGCGATGACGACCGATCGCCACTCCTCATAGCCGTCGCCCTGGGCGAGACCTCGGGAGTATGGATCGAGCAACAGCGTCTTCGGGTTGAAGGTGTTGCCGGGGCCGTGAGGGCCACCCACTCGAATGGCATAGCGTGTTCCCGGCTGCAGGACAGCAGTGGTGATCTCCCAGACGCCGCCCGCAAGACGGGTGAGGGGAAGCTCTTCAGTCACCCAGTCAAGATCGGTCTCATCGAATGTGACGAGTTCGACGCTTGAGGCGCGCTCGGACCAGATACGCAATGTGGCGACGCCGTCATGGAGGCGAACCCCGAGATCATCGAGGTTGGTCCCGCCCGGCGCGGCGAAATCAGTGGATTCGGGCATGAGTACAGATTAGGCGGGATGCTGCGCAGTCTGGTCACCTGGCACATACCGCCGCGTCCGAGCAGCCGTGAATGCGGGAGAATCGGAAGATGCGGTTCTATCTGGATCACGCGGCGACCACGCCGCTGCGCCCCGAAGCGCGGGAAGCCTGGCTTTCGGCGACGACGGTGACCGGCAACGCTTCTTCGACCCATGGTGCGGGTCAAGATGCCCGACGGCTGCTCGAGGAATCGCGTGAGCGGATCGCCGCGGTGCTCGGGTCGGACGCGATAGAGGTGGTCCTGACCTCTGGTGGGACCGAATCGATCAACACGGCATTGCGCGGACTGTGGGCATCGCGTCCAGCGGGAACAAACGCGATCGTGCTTCCAGAGGGCGAGCACCACGCGAGCATGGACACAGGTGCCGCCCTCGCGAACGAGGGCGCGCAGCTTCGGGGGGTTCGGCTCTCATCCACGGGACGCATCGAACCGGTAGCGTTCGCCGCAGCGCTGCCAGGCGCGGCTCTGGCCACAGCGCTCGTTGCGAACAACGAAGTCGGCACGATCAACGATGCGGGCGCTCTTGCATCGGCGTCAGCCCAAGCCGGTGTGCCGCTTCATTTGGACGCAGTGGCAGCGCTGGGTCACATCCCTGTCTCGTTTCGGGAACTGCGCGCGGACGCCGAGGCAGGCATCGGGCTCGTAGCCATGAGCGTCGCCGGGCATAAGATCGGCGCACCCGTCGGGATCGGCGCGCTGGTCGTCGCCCGCACGGCCAGACTCGCCGCGCTGCTGCACGGAGGCGCGCAGCAGCGCGGCCTTCGTGCAGGAACCCAGGACGTCGCCGGAGCGGCAGCGTTCGCCGTCGCGCTGGAGCTGGCCGAGGCTGAGCGCGAGACTGAGAACGCGCGGTTGGCGTCACTGCGAGATCGACTCGTGGACGGCATCCGCTCCGCGGTCCCCGCCGCGCGACTGTTGGGCGATCCTGCAGATCGCCTGGCGAACAACGCCCACATCCTTTTTCCCGGCGCCGTGGGGGAGAGCCTGCTCTTCATGCTGGATGTCGCAGGCATCGCCGCCTCTACCGGATCTGCCTGCCAGGCGGGGGTAGCGGAACCGTCACACGTCGTCATGGCGATGGGCGGCAGCGAGCAGGACGCCCGGAGCGTCTTGCGTTTCACGCTCGGACGCACCACTGGCACTGACGATGTGGACGCGGTCCTACGGGCGATACCAGATGCGTATCGTCGCGCTTCCGGAAATCTGGGCGCTCGTTGAGCCTGGCGACGGATCGCGCTCTTAGACTGGACTAATGCGAATTCTGGCAGCGATGAGTGGCGGCGTCGACTCGGCCGTCGCGGCCGCACGAGCCGTGGACGCAGGGCATGACGTCACGGGAGTACACCTGGCCCTGTCGCGGGCAGGCGGGACATTGCGCACCGGCAGCCGTGGCTGCTGCACCATCGAAGACGCGATGGATGCGCGGAGAGCCTCGGACAAGCTGGGAATTCCCTTCTATGTCTGGGACTTCTCTGAGCGCTTCCGCGACGATGTGATCGGCGACTTCATATCCGAGTACCAGGCAGGTCGAACACCCAACCCGTGCATGCGCTGCAACGAGAAGATCAAGTTCGCCGCGCTGCTCGAGCGTGCGATCGAGCTGGGTTTCGATGCCGTCTGCACCGGCCACTACGCGACGCTCGTCGAGGGCGAAGACGGTCTCGAATTGCACCGAGCTTCTGATAATGCCAAAGACCAGTCTTACGTGCTGGGAGTCCTGAACGCCGAGCAGCTCGCACACACCTATTTCCCGCTGGGCACGACGCCGTCGAAGGCGATCGTGCGCGCCGAGGCCGCTGAGCGTGGACTCAGCGTGGCGCAGAAGCCGGACAGTCACGACATCTGCTTCATTCCCGATGGAGACACGCGAGGCTGGCTGGCGGAGAAGGTCGGCGCTGAGCAGGGCGAGATCCTGGACCGCACCGGCGCCGTGGTCGGCTCGCATGAAGGTGCACACGCGTTTACGGTCGGTCAGCGTCGCGGTCTCAAGCTCGGCGTGCCGGCAGCCGACGGCAAGCCGCGGTTCGTCCTCGAGGTGCGCCCGGTGTCCAACACTGTGGTCGTGGGCCCCAAAGAGGCTTTGGCGATCGGGGAGATCTCCGGCGAACGGTATTCCTGGGCAGGAGCTGCACCGACCTCGTCGGACTTCGACTGCCACGTACAGATCCGCGCGCACTCCGAGCCGGTTTCCGCGCGGGCGACGGTAGCGTCCGACGGTGTGAACGTCGTGCCGGAGGTGCCCCTCGACGGCGTCGCTCCTGGGCAGACTGCGGTGCTGTATGTCGGCACCCGCGTTCTCGGGCAGTTCACGATCGATAAGACGGTTTCGGCCGTTCCCGTCGACGCGTGAGCCGAGCCCTCGGATGTCGGTACCCGCTCGTAGACTGAGACGGTGCCGGAGAACATCTCGCTGGAAGACGCCCGCGTCGAAGCCGAAGAGCTGACCACACGTATCCTCGAGGCGAAGGACGCCTATTACGGTCGTGATACGTCGTTGGTCGACGACGCGACCTATGACGAATGGATGAGGCGTCTCGAAGAGATCGAACGGCTGCATCCCGAACTGCAGGGGCAGGACTCCCCGACGCAGTCAGTGGGGGCAGCAGAGGCCACCGCTCTCGCCACGATCGAGCACGCGGAGCGGATGCTGAGCCTCGACAACGTGTTCTCCGTCGATGAGTTGCGCGACTGGACGGCGAAGACGCAGGCAGCGTCGGGGCGCGAGGTGGCGTGGCTCACCGAGTTGAAGATCGACGGGCTCGCGATCAACCTGCGCTATGAGAACGGCGTGCTGACGTCGGCCGCGACGCGCGGCGACGGTCGTGTGGGTGAGATCGTGACAGAGAATGCCCTGCGCCTGGCGGATATCCCCGAAAAGCTGATCGGCGAAGGCCACCCGCCGATCGTCGAGGTACGCGGTGAAGTCTTCATCCCCGTCGCAGCGTTCGAGCGACTCAACGCCGCTCAGGCGGCATTCCGGGACCGCGCATACGACGACGCGCGTGCGCGTTGGGACGCACGCAGCGGGACGAAGAAGTCATTCGACGAGGAAAAGGCGCGTGCGGCGGCCGCTCGGCGGTTTCCTGCCTTCGCCAATCCTCGCAACGCAGCGAGCGGGGGGCTGCGTCAGCAGATCGACAAGAAGAGCGGCCTCGAGCTCGAGGCCGGACTGCTGCGGGTGAACTCGCTTTCGCTCTACGTTCACGGCATCGGAGCGTGGCCGAATCCGCCAGTGGCCGCACAGAGCGAGATCTACGATCTGCTCGCCTCGTGGGGTCTGCCGATGAGTCCTCATACCAAGGTCTGCCACAGTCTCGATGAGGTCGTCTCTTTCGTCGAGCATTTCGGCGAGCACCGGCACGATATCGAGCACGAACTTGACGGCATCGTGGCTAAGGTCGATGAGCTGGCGCTGCATGATGAGCTCGGCACGACCAGTCGTGCGCCGCGATGGGCCATCGCCTACAAGTACCCGCCCGAGGAGGTGCAGACCACGCTTCTCGACATCGTCGTGTCAGTCGGTCGCACCGGGCGCGCGACACCTTTTGCCGTGATGGCGCCTGCGCACGTCGCCGGCTCTGTGGTGCGCCAGGCGACGCTGCACAACAAAGACGTCGTGAAAGCCAAGGGCGTACTGATCGGCGACACTGTCGTGCTGCGCAAAGCGGGAGATGTGATCCCCGAGGTTCTGGGGCCGGTGGCCGAGCGGCGCGACGGAACCGAGCGCGAGTTCGTGATGCCGGCTGAGTGCCCAGAATGCGGCACACCGCTGCGCGCGATGAAAGAGGGCGACATCGATCTGCGGTGTCCCAATGCCCGTTCGTGCCCAGCGCAGGTGCGCGGCCGCGTCGAGCACATCGGTTCGCGTGGCGCGCTTGATATCGAGGCGCTGGGTGAGGTGACCGCGGCGGCGTTGACGCAGGCGGAGCCGCCGGAGCCCGCCCCACTGGACACCGAGGCGGGACTGTTCTCGCTCGTGCTGAAGGACCTGGTGCCTATCTCGGTCGTCGTACGTGATGCCGAGACCGGACTTCCCAAGCAAGACGAAGACGGAGTGGTCAAGACACGATCGCCGTTCCGCCGCAATCCCACCTCAGCCGAGAAGAAGGCCGGGCTCGAAGGGCCGCAGCCTTCCGCTCAGGCCAAGACTCTGCTGGCCGAGCTGGAGAAGGCGAAGACCAAAGAGCTCTGGCGACTGCTCGTATCGCTGAACATCCGGCACGTCGGACCCGTCGCGGCCCGGGCTCTTGCGCAGTGGTTCGGTTCGCTCGACGCGATACGTGCAGCATCCCGAGATGAACTCGCTGCGGTCGAAGGCGTCGGCGGCATCATCGCCGACTCGCTCTTGGCATGGTTCGAGCTCGACTGGCACCTCGAGATCATCGACCGGTGGGCTGCAGCCGGAGTGCAGTGGGCGACTCCAGGACACCCTGGCCCTGGTGCCGCGACGGTCGAGGGCGGTGTGCTCGCGGGGCTGACTGTCGTCGCGACCGGATCGCTTGAGGGTTACACGCGTGACGGCGCGCAAGAAGCGATCATCAAGGCAGGCGGCAAGGCCGCGTCGAGCGTCTCGAAGAAGACCGACTTCGTCGCGGCGGGCCCCGGTGCGGGCTCCAAACTCGGCAAAGCTGAGGAGCTCGGCATTCGCATTCTGGACGCTGCCCAGTTCCACATCCTCGTCACCGAGGGGCCCGACGCGCTCGACCGGTGAACGCCGGCTACGCATTGGCGCGGATCTCGAAGCCTTGCGCTGAGGCGACAGGCAGCTCGGTACATGTGACAGCGTCAACACGCGCCCCGCGCGGCCCCAGGGCCATTGCATCGAGCACGGCCTGAACGTCGCCGTCACCGCCATGTAGCTCCGCCTCCACCGTGTCGTCTTGGCGATTGCGCACCCAGCCTGCAACGTGGTGCGCAAGCGCAGCGTCGCGTGTGAACCATCGGAATCCGACGCCCTGCACGCGCCCACGCACCCTCGCTTGCACTGACCTCATACGACAACAATGCCACTCTGAAAAGCGGCGTGCCGCTCGGATCCGTCGCTGGCGCGACCTGACTCGAGCGGCACGTTGGGTCTGGGTTCGCTCAGTCCTTGTGACGCGGCTTGCGGAACGGCTTGTCGTCGCGCTCGGCGCGATCGCGTCGTTCGTAACCGCCAGAGCTACGTCCTCCGCCGCGCGGACCGCGATCGGGCTTGATCTCGATCAGACGGCCGGAGATGCGCGTGTTCTTGAGCTTGTCGAGCACCGCAGGACTCATGTTCGCGGGCAGCTCGACGACGGAGAAGTCGGGCTTGATGTTGATCGCGCCGAAATCGTCGCGTCCAAGGCCGCCCTCATTCGCCAGCGCGCCGACGATCTGGCGGGGCTCGACGCGGTGACGGCGGCCGACCTCGATGCGGTAAGGCGCGTAATCACTGCGACTGCGTCGCTCTGTGCGCGGACCTGTGCCGCGCTCCGGACGGTCGCCCGAGTCACGACGCGGACGGTTGTCCCGTTCGACGGCGGCGGTGAGCGGGTCATTCGCCGGGTCGAGCAGCAGAGGAGTCTTGCCCTGTGCGACCACGGCCAGAGCTGCGGCGACATCTGCCTCCGGCACGTCGTGGTTGCGGACGTAGTGGGCGACGATGTCGCGGAATGCATCAATACGGGGGGTCTCAGCGAGCGCGGCCGTGATGGCATCGTCGAAGCGTGCGAGGCGGGTCGTGTTGACATCCTCGGTGCTCGGCAGAGCCATCTGGGTCGGGGCCTGACGGGTCGCCTTCTCGATGCTCTTGAGCAGGTAGCGCTCGCGCGGCGTGATGAAGCTGATCGCGTCGCCGGAGCGCCCGGCGCGGCCCGTGCGCCCGATGCGGTGCACATAGGACTCGGTGTCGGTGGGAATGTCGTAGTTGACGACGTGACTGATGCGCTCGACGTCGAGCCCACGTGCTGCGACGTCAGTGGCGACAAGGATGTCGAGCTTCCCGTCCTTGAGCTGGTTGACACTGCGCTCACGCTGGACCTGAGCGACGTCACCGTTGATGGCTGCGGCGGAATATCCGCGGGCGCGCAGCTTCTCGGCAAGTGTCTCCGTCTCGTTCTTCGTGCGGACAAAGACGATCATTCCGTCGAAGTTCTCGACTTCGAGGATGCGAGTGAGAGCGTCGACCTTCTGCTGGTACGAGACGACGAGGTAGCGCTGCGTGATGTTCGTCGCCGTGGCGGTCTTGGACTTGACCGTGATCTCTTCCGCGTCGCGAAGGTACTTCTGCGCGAGGCGGCGGATCTGCGCCGGCATCGTCGCCGAGAACAGTGCGACCTGCTTCTCTGCCGGCGTCTGAGCAAGAATCTGCTCGACGTCTTCCGCGAAGCCCATCTTGAGCATCTCGTCAGCTTCGTCGAGCACAAGGTACTTAAGCTCGGAAAGGTCGAGCGTGCCCTTGGCAAGGTGGTCCATGATGCGACCAGGCGTGCCGACGACGACATGCACGCCACGGCGCAGCGCAGAAAGCTGCACTCCGTAGCCTTGACCGCCGTAGACCGGCAGTACGTGCACGCCCTTCATCTTCGCCGAGTACGACTCGAACGCCTCGCACACCTGCAGTGCGAGTTCTCGTGTCGGGGCGAGGACGAGTGCCTGGGGGGTCTTCTGCGAGATGTCCAGGTTCTCGAGAACAGGCAGCGCGAACGCCGCGGTCTTGCCTGTTCCGGTCTGCGCCATGCCGACGACGTCGCGGCCGCCGAGGAGGGTCGGGATCGTAGCCGCCTGAATCGGCGAGGGGGTTTCGTATCCGAGGCCGCGGATCGCAGCGAGGACCGGGCCGGTGATGCCGAGTTCCTCGAATCCTGGGGTCGTCGGGGATTCGTCGGTGGGCTCGTTCAAAGATGCATCTTCAGGGGTCACTAACTAAAGGTAGCGCCCCCAGGTGCACCTTCCCTGTGAAGACGCGGCACTCAGTCGTTGTTGGTGAGTGAGAGGATCTTCTCTTTCACCTGGCGGCGCAGCACTTTTCCAATCAGAGACTTCGGCAGCTCGTCCACGACGAAGATCCGACGGGGCACCTTGTACGGGGTCAGGATGCTGCGGGCGAACTCACGAATCGATTCTTCGTCGAGCTGTGCACCGCTGTCGAGAACGACCGCGGCGACCACCTCTTCACCAGAGTGGCCGCTCGGCAGTCCTACCACCGCGGCATCGGCGACGGACGGATGCTGGCGCACGGCGTTCTCCACCTCGGTGGGCGAGACATTGAAGCCGCCAGTGATGATGAGTTCCTTGATGCGATCGACGATGCGGACGAAACCCGCGTCGTCGATGGTCACGATGTCGCCGGTGCGATACCACCCGTCTACGAACGAAGCCTCCGTCGCTTCCGGTTTGCCGTAGTAGCCCGAGAACACCTGCGGGCCGCGCACGACGAGCTCGCCTGGTGAGCCGGGCGTGACGTCTTCACTGGGGTTGTCGGGGTCGACGACTCTGCACTCCGTGCCAGGCAGCGGCAGACCGACGGTGCCGGGCACGCGGTTGTCAGCGACGGGGTTCGCCATGAGGACGGGAGAGCATTCGCTCAGACCGTAGCCTTCCACCAGGTATCCGCCCGTGGCCGCTTCGAATGGGACGACGAGCTCGTGCGGAAGCGCCATGGCACCAGAGATGGCCACCTCCGTGCCTTCGAGAGAAACACCCTTTGCTTTCGCTGCGGAGAGCAGCCGTTCGGCGATCGGTGGGACCAGTGGCAGGAACGTTGCGGGATGCTTCTTGACGACGTCGAGGACGAGGTCGGGGTCGAACTTCGGAAACAGCACGAGCCGAGCACCCATCGACATCGCGAATGTCAGGCACAGAGTGAGGCCATATGCGTGGAACATCGGCAGTACGGCGTACACGACACAGCCGTGACCGCGCTGGATGGACGGCACCCAGGCCCGAGCCTGCGCAGCATTGGAGAGGAGATTGCGGTGCGAGAGGGCCGCGCCCTTCGGCGTGCCGGTGGTCCCTGAGGTGTACTGGATGATCGCAAGGTCATCCGTCGAGGGCATCGGATGCGAGGCAGGCAGCGCCTCGGAGTTCACGATCTGCTCCCAGGCGGTCGCGCCTCGAACCTTCTCGGTCAGCGCGGCGCGGGATTCACGCGCCTTCGCAATGGGAAGCTTCAGTGCGAGGCGCGTGGTGAAGGGCATCGCCGTGGTGACGTCCACGGAGATGAGCGTCGTCACAGCGAGGTCGGCGGGGAACGCCTGCATGGTCGCTGCGACCTTGCTCCATACGATCGCGTGTTTCGCGCCGTGGTCTTCGAACTGCTTACGTAGTTCTCGCGCCGTGTAGAGCGGGTTGTGCTCGACCACGACGGCACCCAGACGCAGCACTGCGTAGAAGGCGATGATGTGCTGTGGACAGTTGGGCAGCACGATGGCCACAGGGTCGCCTGGACCGACGCCGCGCTCGCGAAGACCGGATGCGGCACGTTCGATCGAGGCCTGCAACTCGGCGTAGCTTGTCTCTTTGCCGAAGAACTGCAGGGCCACAGCATCCGGATAGTCCCGCGCGGACGCAGCGACGATGTCCACGAGTGAACCTTCGAGAGCGGGCAGATCTTCGGGGACACCATCGGCATAGCTGGCGATCCAGGGACGAGGGGGCACGAACGTCGTCATGCGGACAGCTTATGGGCACCAACGTCGCGCACGGCGAAGCGGACGCGGCGAACTAGACTGGCATGGTGTCTGAAATCACCCCTGATCTCGTGCGCCATCTTGGCATGCTCGCACGCATCCAGCTGAACGACGACGAGGTGACGCGGCTCACGGGCCAGCTCGATGCCATCGTCGACAACATCGCGAAGGTATCGGAGGTGGCGACGTCGGAGGTGACGGCGACCAGCCACCCGATTCCGCTCGCGAACGTCTTCCGTCCCGATGTGGTCGGTGAGACGCTCACCCACGAGCAGGTGCTGCAGAATGCACCCGATGCGGCGGACGGGCGTTTCCGCGTGACCGCGATCCTGGGGGAGGAACAGTGAGCGACATCATCCGTTGGACGGCCGCAGAGCTCGCCGACAAGCTCACCGGCGGTGAGATCTCCAGTCGCGAAGCCACCCAGGCGCACCTCGATCGCATCGCAGCCGTAGACGGCGACGTGCATGCTTTCCTGCATGTCAACGACGGCGCTCTCGCCGCTGCCGACGCGATCGACAATGCGCGCGCCGCCGGAGAGCAGCTGCACCCGCTCGCCGGCGTTCCACTGGCGATCAAAGACGTACTGGTCACGACAGATCAGCCGACCACGAGCGGATCGAAGATCCTCGAAGGGTATATGTCGCCCTACGATGCGACAGTCGTGGCACGATCCCGCGCCGCCGGTCTCGTGCCGCTCGGCAAGACCAACATGGACGAGTTCGCGATGGGCTCGTCTACGGAGCACTCCGCGTTCGGCCCGACCCGCAACCCGTGGGACCTCGACCGGATCCCCGGCGGCTCTGGCGGTGGTTCTGCGGCTGCCGTTGCGGCCTTCGAAGCGCCGCTCGCGCTCGGCTCGGACACCGGCGGATCGATCCGCCAGCCAGCGCACGTCACCGGAACGGTCGGTATCAAACCGACGTACGGCGCTGTGAGCCGTTACGGTGCGATCGCGCTCGCGTCGAGCCTGGACCAGGTCGGACCCGTCACGCGCACGGTGCTCGATTCGGGCCTGCTGCACGACGTCATCGGCGGCCACGACCCGAAGGACTCCACGTCGCTGACCGACGCATGGCCGTCATTCGCAGATGCCGCGCGCGAAGGCGCACGAGGCGACGTGCTGAAGGGGCTGAAAGTCGGCATCATCAAGGAATTGCCGGACTCGGGGTTCCAGCCGGGTGTCGCAGCATCCTTCCGTGCCTCGCTGGATCTGCTTGAGAAGAACGGCGCTGAGATCGTCGAGATCTCGACCCCGCACTTCGAATACGGCGTCGCGGCCTACTACCTGATCCTGCCCGCCGAGGCATCGAGCAACCTCGCGAAGTTCGACTCGGTGCGCTTCGGTCTGCGCGTCACACCTGACGGCAACCCGACCGTGGAGGATGTCATGTCCGCCACACGCGAGGCCGGCTTCGGCGACGAGGTCAAACGCCGCATCATCCTCGGCACCTACGCACTCTCTGCAGGCTATTACGACGCCTACTACGGCAGCGCGCAGAAGGTGCGCACGCTCATCCAGAAGGACTTCGATGATGCCTTCGCACAGGTCGACGTCATCGCCACACCGTCTGCGCCCACCACGGCGTTCAAGATCGGCGAGAAGATCGACGACCCGCTGCAGATGTACCTGAACGACGTCACGACCATCCCGGCGAACCTCGCAGGCGTCCCCGGCATCTCGATCCCTTCGGGTCTCGCCGAAGAAGATGGCATGCCCGTCGGGATCCAGTTCCTCGCGCCCGCGCACGAGGATGCTCGGCTGTACCGTGTCGGCGCAGCTCTCGAGACCGCGCTCGTCGATTCGTGGGGAGCACCATTGCTGGATCGTGCCCCCACCCTGAGATCGGTTGCTGAGCCTGTCGAAGCACAGCGACCAGCAGGAGGGACCCGCTGATGGCTGCCGCAGCAAAGCTGATGGACTTCGACAAGGCCCTTGAGCTGTTCGAGCCCGTGCTCGGGTTCGAGGTGCACGTCGAACTCAACACGAACACGAAGATGTTCTCCGACGCGCCGAACCCGGCCAACGAGAAGTATCACGCCGCTGAGCCGAACACGCTCATCGCACCTGTCGACCTCGGACTGCCCGGAGCGATGCCGACTGTGAACGAGACCGCCATTCGCTCGTCGATCAGTCTCGGCCTCGCCCTGAACTGCTCGATCGCAGAGTCAAGTCGTTTCGCGCGGAAGAACTACTTCTACCCGGATCTCGGCAAGAACTACCAGATCTCCCAGTACGACGAGCCGATTGCGTATGAGGGTTCCGTCGTCGTCGAACTCGAGGACGGCACGCTCGTGACCATCCCGATCGAACGCGCGCATATGGAAGAGGATGCTGGCAAGCTGACTCACATGGGCGGTGCGACCGGTCGCATCCAAGGAGCGGAGTACTAGCTCGGCGACTAAAACCCGGCCGGAGTGCCGCAGGTAGAGATCGTCACGAACATCAACAATGGCACAGAGCATCGCGCGCCTGAGGTCGCGAAGGCCTATGTCTCGACGATCCGCGACATCGTTCGCAGCCTTGGCATCTCCGAAGCACGGCTCGAGCGTGGAAATCTGCGTTGCGACGCCAACGTCTCGCTGCGGCGACGTGTGGCCGAAGGCGAAGCTCCCGCGCCGCTGGGAACGCGCACCGAGACGAAGAACGTCAACTCGATGCGCTCTGTCGAGCGGGCCGTCCGCCATGAGATCCAGCGTCAGGCGCAGATCCTCGCAGACGGCGGCACGATCATTCAGGAGACCCGCCACTGGCACGAGGACACCGGTACGACGTCACCGGGCCGGCCGAAGTCGGACGCCGATGACTACCGGTATTTCCCCGAGCCCGACCTTCTGCCCGTGCAGCCGACGAAAGCACTGATCGAGGAGCTGCGCGCTGAGCTTCCTGAGCAGCCTGTCGCACGCCGGCGCCGTCTCAAGGCGGAGTGGGGCTTCACCGACCTCGAGTACCAGGACGTGCGCAACAGTGATCTGGTCGATGTCGTCGAGGCGACGATAGCCGCAGGCGCGACGCCCTCTGCAGCGCGCAAATGGTGGACGGGTGAGATTTCCCGTCTTGCGAACGCCAAGGACGAGGATGCCGCCGGGCTGATCTCTCCCGAGAACGTCGCCGCGCTGCAGAAGCTCATCGATGCGGGCACGCTCACTGACAAACTCGCCCGACAGGTGCTCGAAGGTGTCATCGTGGGCGAAGGCACTCCGCAGGAGGTGGTTGATGCACGCGGTCTGGCTGTGGTCTCGGACGACGGGGCGCTGATCGTTGCGATCGATGATGCCCTGGCATCCCAACCTGATGTGATGGCGAAGATCAAAGACGGGAAGGTCCAGGCCGCGGGAGCGATCATCGGCGCGGTGATGAAGGCGATGAAGGGGCAGGCGGATGCCGCTCGCGTGCGCGAACTGATCCTGGAGCGCGCAGCGCAGTAACTTCGGGGCGCGACACTTTGGGGGCCGCGAGCACGGATGTCGGACTGATTCGCACAATCGGTCCGGCATTCGTCGTTTCGGCCCCCGAACTGTCGGCCCGATGTCGGTGGACTCGGGGAGAATGAAATCATGGGGCGCGGTGATGGACGAGGCAGGCTGGTCTCTCCGGACGGTGCAGACGACACCGGCACACGAATCCTGCACGTCGACATGGATGCGTTCTATGCCGCCGTCGAGGTGCTCGATGACCCGTCGCTGAGGGGACTCCCACTGATCATCGGCGCGCCCGACGGACGCTCCGTCGTCTCCAGCGCCTCCTACGAAGCGCGTCGCTATGGCGTCCGAGCGGCGATGCCGGTGTCACAGGCGATACGACTGTGCCCGACGGCAAGGATCGTCGCGCCGCACTTCGACCGATACCAGGCGATCTCGAAGCAGGTCATGGCGGTCTTCGAGTCGATCACTCCTCTCGTTGAGCCGCTTTCCGTCGACGAGGCCTTCCTCGACGTCCAGGGAGTGCGGCGTCTGTGGGGGAGTCCTGGCGTGATCGCACGCCTGGTCCGCGAACGGGTCTTTGCCGAGGTCGGCATCTCTTGCAGTGTGGGGGTGGCGGCGACGAAGCACGTCGCCAAGATGGCCTCGACGGCGTCGAAACCGGATGGGATGCTGATCGTCGCTGCGGCCGACACGCTCGATTTCCTGGCACCGCGATCCGTGCGCGCAATGTGGGGCGTGGGCCCGAAGGCTTCGGACGCACTCGAGGCCCGAGGCATCCGCACGATCGGCGATATCAGGGATACACCACAGGAGATGCTCGATCGCGCCGTCGGCTCTGCATTGGGGGCACGCATCGCTCTACTTGCGCGAGGTGAGGACGCGAGGGAAGTGGAGACCTCGCGGGTCGAGAAGAGTGTCGGTCATGAAGAGACTTTCGATGTCGATGTCGTCGACCGCGAGTTTCTTCGAGCGGAGTTGCTCCGACTTGCCGATCGCGTAGCGGTGCGCCTGAGGAAGGCATCGTGGGAATGCGCAACCGTGGCGATCAAGATCAGATTCGACGACTTCACCACGCTGAGTCGCTCACAGACTCTCGCCGAGGCGACATCTGTCGGTCAGCGGATCGGAGAAGCCGCGCAGACACTTTACGAGTCGATTGAACGTCGCGACCCCGTACGGCTCGTGGGCGTGCGCGCTGAGAAATTGCGTCCTGCAGGGGGAGGGGCCTTCGCGCTCTGGGATGACGACGAGCATTGGCGGAAGGTGGAAGGTGCCCTCGACGATGCCCGAGCGCGTTTCGGCAGCGCCACCATCACGCGCGCCCGGCATGTGGGTCGTGGTGACGGCCGTGGAGCGGCGCGACATCCGAAGGACCACGGTGTCGATTGATCTCCCGAGCGGGCGATCTGTCGAGTAGCGTGGAGTCATGCCGAACATCGCATTGGACCTCGGAGATAAAGTATCCTCTTTCGGCGTGAAGAGCGCCTACGGCGAGCCGCAAGACGTCGACGGGGTGATCATCACACCCGTCGCCCTGACCTGGGCTGGATTCGGCGGCGGCGCCGATCAGGAGAACAACGGCGGCGGTGGCGGCGGCGGTGTGTCGATCCCGCTCGGCGTGTACGTTCGTCGCGAAGAAGGGCTGCGCTTCGAGGCCAACATCATCTCGTTGTTGGCAGTGGGGATACCGTTCGTCTGTGTCGCCGGTCGCGCACTCGCGCGCGTCATCCGTGCGATCAAGAAATAACGATCCCGTCGCGCACGCGCTGCAGCGCGCGGCCTCGGAGATCATCGCCGCGGTGGTCGATGTCGCTGCTGCCAATCCCGTCATTCTCATCGACGGCCGGGCCGGCGCCGGAAAATCGACCCTCTCGCGACTCGTTGCTGCGAACTGGCCGCTTGCAGGCAGGCCCCAACTCATCGCCCTTGATTCGATCTACCCGGGCTGGGACGGTATGGATGCGGGTGTGGAAAGGGCGCTGCACGACGTGCTGCGTCCGCATGCCAGAGGGCTCTTGAGCACGTGGCGTCGGTGGGATTGGGAGTCGGGGACTGAGGCCGAGGCGCACGCGGTGACGCCGGCACTCGGCGTGATCCTCGAAGGGTGCGGCGCGCTCAATCCTGCAACGGCGCGTCTGGCCGACGTGCGTGTCTGGGTGGAGGCACCGGAAAGCTCGCGCAAGCGCAGAGCGCTCGAGCGTGACGGTGACGGTTTCCGCCCGCATTGGAACCGATGGGCAGAACAAGAGGCCAGTCACCTCAGTCGCCACGATCCGCGAGCTCTCGCGAATGTGAATGTGATGATCCCGTAGACGGTTTTCGATCAGGCGGGCTCGTCGTCCTCGGCGTCAGCGAGCAGGACGAGCTGCTCCAGTCGATAGCCGAGCCAGTCGTAGACGTTGAGGCGGAGATCATCACCGGCAGGGGCGACGTCTTCTGTGGTGATGTCGAGACGAGTGGCGATGACGAGGCGCAGAGCGGCCAGTGTGCGCAACCATGCTTCTAGATCGTCCACGGGGATGCGCAGCTCGCGCTGCTCACTGCCTTCCTCGTCGATGAGCGCCTCCGACGCGGTTGACAAGAGCGGGTCGAGTTCCGCCCTCACAAGCGCCGCATCCGCTCGGCGCTGCTCGATGAGATCGTCGTGGGTCATCGAGAAGAAGTCGGCCGATGCTTTGGCATCGTCGGGGTAGACGTCAGGGGTGAGGCGTTGGATGCCCGGATCAGTGGCGTCGGAGTCGGCGAGCACTCTGGTGAACTGGTCGACGAGATCTGCCAGGTAGATGCCCTCGACGACGGCCAGAGAGAACGTCGTCGTACGGTCGGTCATTTCGGAGCCTTTCGCACCGTCGCCCACAATCCGTAGTCGTGCATGGCTCGAGCGTGGGATTCCATGACCTCGCGAGGTCCGGTCGCGACGGTGGCTTGGCCGTCATGGTGAACGGCAAGCATCAGCTCGTTGGCGCGCTCATGGGAGAACCCGAAGTATGTACGAAACACCCGGGCGACGTAGCTCATGAGGTTGACCGGGTCGTTCCAGACGATAACCTGCCACGGCTCCAACGGCGCTGCGTAGAGATCGGTGACCTCTGAAAGGTCAGGATCCGTCACCGGCGTGATCATGCCCACCCCAACTCGTGCAACTGCCAGTCGTCAATTCCGTAGAAGTGCGCGATCTCGTGTACCAGCGTGGTGTGTAATTCTTCGCGCAATTCGTGCTCGGTCTCGCACTGATGAAGATGCGGCTCGCGGTAGACGACGATCCGGTCTGGCAGCTCGCCCATGCCGTACTGTCCGCGTTCCGTGAGTGCCAAACCGTCGTAAAGTCCGAGCAGGTCAAGACTGCCGTCTTCAGGACGATCTTCGACGACGAACACGACATTGTCGAGGCCGTCGACCATGTCGTTCGGCAGCCGATCGAGCTCATCGACGACGATCGCTTCGAAGGCCGCAGCATCCATTTCCATCGTCATCCAGCATATTGCCCGCCTGGCCTCGGCACCGCTCCGCATCGTGCAGGAGTACATCGCTACTCACCAACAGGCTTACGTCTGGACAGCACCACGCCGACCGTAGGGCCGACTACCAGGACAGCTGCCACGAGCGCGCCCAATGCTATAGCCAGTGCGAGGTTGACCGGACGCTCATCCGGCTTCGGGGGCAGTGCGAGTGCCGTCACCGCCGGTGCGGAGATGGCCGTGACATCGGAATCCAGACGTGCAACGGCCGCGAACGGATTGACGACGCCGAATCCGAGCGAGCTGTCGCGCGTGCCTTCCATACTCGAGCTTGCGCTGGCGCCGTCAGCAGTGTCGAGTAGTCGTGCCATAACCTCCTTGACGCTCAGATCCGGGTACTCGTCCATCACGAGCGCCGCAGCAGCGGCAACGTATCCGACAGCGACGCCGTCATCGCTTCCTGCAATATGACCGGCGCCGTCAGGAACCGCTCCGATGAGGTCGCTCGACGGCGATGCGAGGTCGGGCTCTGCGCCCATCTTCGACGCGTCGACACCACCGGAGGGGGTGAGCGGTGCGACCGAGAGCACTCCGTCCCACTGCGCGGGAAACGTCGGCGCCCCGTCATAGTTCGCGGCCGAGGCGACGATGAGCACGTCCTTCCGGATCGCTGCATTCACTGCATTTCGCAGGGATTCGTCTGCCCGACTCGTCGTCAGCGGGATCGCAATCACTCGCGCTCCGGCACTGACAGACGTGTTGATAGCGCTCGCAAGGAGACCGGGAAGCTTGGCGTCGAGTTGGAAATCGCTCGGATCGTCGGTAACTCGGATCGGCAGAATCGTTGCGCCGGGCGCGACACCGGCGAAGGCTGTTCCATCGAGGACACGGCCCGCGATCAGCGAAGCGATGAACGTCCCGCGTCCGAAGCAATCGGCGTCTCCTCGGCCGCCATCGAGATTGGACCCGGGCAAGACCGCGCCAACAAGGGAAGCCGTTCTTGCGCTGACGCCGGTGTCGACGACCGCGACGACGACGTCTCCCGTCGTGCGCGGCCAAGCGCGCTCTGGGCCCATGCGCTGCTGACCCCAGGACGGTGCCGCGATGACCGGAGCGTCGGCATTCGCCGAGCAGGACGCCGCAGCGGCCGGTGTGGATGGAGGGAACGGCGAAAGGCCCACCAAGATGTTGACGGCGAAGCCGAGGACGAGTCCCGCTGCCACTGTACGACGGGTTCGCGGGGTCATTCGGGAGGCTCCGACCATCCGACCTGCAGGCCGTGGCCGCCACGGCGGGTGAGCAGTTCCGCGCGGCCGGGAGGAAGTGCTCGTCCACGGCCCAGCGAGAAGGTCATGGGCTCGGATGACGGCATGGAGAACGTCAGTTCCGGAGTGTTGGATTCGTGAAGACGACGGATGACGGAGTCCATGGCCGTGCGACTGGAACCGGCACCGGCCCGCGCCACGATCAGGTGCAACCCGATATCGCCTGCTTGAGGGATGAGTTCGACGAGTGGCGAGATCGGCCCACCCGTGAGGCTCAGGAGGAGGTCATAATCATCGACGAAAACGAAGATTTCAGGACCAGTCCACCAGTCTCTGCGACGCAGCTGCGCGGGCGTGATGTCGGCACTGGGCACCCGGTCACGCAGCTCTGCGGTGACCTGTGCGATCACCTGCTCGGCCGCCGAGGTCGAGAACGCCGACCCGAACAGGTACGACTCGGGTACCGACTCGACCAGCGTGCGTCTCGGATCGATGACGGCGATGCGTGCCTCTTCAGAGGAAAAAGTGGCGGCCACACCCGTCGCGATCAATCGCATGGCGGCGGTCTTTCCGCTCGACGAATCGCCGACGATACTCAGGTGCGGCACCTTGGCGAAGTCATGCCACACGGGTTGGAGGTCCTGCTCGCCGTGACCGAGCGCGATTCGTGGGCCCGGCTCCGCTGCCGGCAGAAGCGATGCGTCCAGGACAGCGGGCAGCATCCGAACCTTCGGGGCGCCCAGACCGGTCCACGCGTCAGCCACCGCTTCGCAGAGCTCCCGCGATGCTGCTGCAAGACCGTCTGCACTGGTGCGGCCGTCGATTCGCGGCACGCCCGCGAGGAAGTGCATGTTGTCGGCATTGATGCCTCGGCCAGGCAGCTGCGGCACTGTGGCGGCTTTTCGCATGCCGTGGACCGAATCGATCGGATCCCCGAGTTTGAGCTCGATCCTGGTTCCGAGTTGGTCTCGCAGGGAGCTGTGCACGTCGGTCCAACGGTTGGTCGTGACCATGACGTGGACACCGTAGGCAAGTCCTTGTCTTGCGATCTCGCGGAGGGTGACGTCGTGCTGCTCGAACTCGGCGCGCAGGGCCGCCCAACCGTCTACGACGAGGAAAACATCGCCGAAACGCTGGTCCGCGAACTCGCCTTCGCGGCGGCGCGTACGATAGTCCGCCATGCCCTCGACGGACTGTTCCGTGAAGAATTGCTCCCGATCATGCATCAGCGAGGTCACCTCGGCGATGGTTCGGGAAACCTGCTCGACCTGTCGCCTCGTCGCGATACCGCCCACATGCGGAAGCTTGTCGAGCGTCGACAATCCGCCACCGCCGAAATCGATGCAATAGAACTGCACCTCCGCAGGTGTGTGCGTGAGCGCTAAGGCGCTTACCAGCGTACGTAGAAGCGTGGTCTTGCCTGATTGGGGGCCGCCGGCGATGCCGACGTTGCCGCCTGCGCCTGACAGATCCACATCGTAAAGCTCACGGGTCTGCTCATACGGTTTGTCGACGACCCCGATCGGTACGGCGAGGTTTCCCGAACCCGGCAGACCGATGGCGTGCAGCCCGCGATCCGGATCGGGTAGCAGAGGCGGCAGCAACTGATCGAGTGTCGGTGGGTCTCCGAGGGGCGGCAACCAGACCTGGTGAGCCGGGGGACCGAACCCGATCAGCTTGTTCACGATGATCGACATGACCGTCTCTTCGGTGGAGTCATTCGACTCATTGCCACCGATCTCTGCGACATCGGTGGACGGCTCTTCTGCCGGTGGGGCCTCGATCGCCAAGGGGGGAAGTGTGGCTTCGATGGCCGATGCAGTGGTGCGCTGGGCGCGAAACAGTACGACCTGTTGACGCACTTCCTCTTGACGCTCCTCGCGGGTGCGGCGCCGATAGGTTCCCGAGACGTAGGCCGCCTTGAACCTCGTGAGAGTCGCCACATCGCTTCGCAGGTACCCATTGCCAGGAGCGTTGGGGAGTTGGTGGGCATCTGGCACGCCGATCACGCTTCGGCTTTCCAGCGCGGAGAAGGTGCGCAGGCCGATGCGATAGGACAGATGGCTCTCCAACTTGGTCATTCGGCCGTCCTCGAGCCGCTGACTGGCAAGAAGCAGGTGTACTCCGAGAGAACGCCCCAGTCGCCCGATCATCACGAAGAGCTCGGCGAAGTCAGGATTAGAAGCGAGCAGTTCGCTGAACTCGTCGACGATGACGAACAGCGTGGGGAGTGCATCCAGGGGCGCTCCTGCAAGACGTGCCTTCTCATGTTCGAGCAGCGAGCTGTAGTTGCCGGCGGACCTCAGGTACTCCTGCCGGCGGTTCAGCTCACCAGCGAGAGCATCCTGCATGCGCGTGACCAAAGTCGCCTCGTCGGCGAGGTTGGTGATCAGCGCAGAGACATGCGGAAGCTCGTCGAGACCGAGAAAGGTCGCTCCGCCCTTGAAATCGACGAGGACGAAGTTCAAGGTCTCCGAGGAGTGTGTCATAGCCAACCCCAACACGAGTGTGCGCAGGAGCTCACTCTTTCCGGATCCTGTCGCACCGATGAGGAGACCGTGCGGGCCCATACCGCCCTGGGCAGCTTCCTTGATGTCCAGCTCGACTGGTCGACCGCGCTCATCTACGCCGAGTGGAATGCGCAACCTCGATCGGGTCAGATCGTCGCGTACGTGAGCCGCGGGCTCCCACAGATCCACGTCGTCGACGTGGAGCAGAGTCGGCAACTCGAAGTCGGCGACCATAGGCTCACTCGTGTCTGCACCTCCGCCGCCGGCGCGGTACGGTGCGATGACGCGGGCCAGAGCCACCGCGCCGGCAAGGCTGAGTGTGTCGGGGCGGCACAGCGCCGTGCGCTGGACGCCCTCGGAGCGGTCAACACGAACCATGTGCATCTGCTCGTCTTCGACCTCGAGGAATAGGCCGGACGAATCGCCCGGTTCTGCTTCAACGCCCAGCGAGATCGTGGTCACGCATCGGTATCCGGCGCTTCCCATTCGCGTCCCCGGTCGGGGAACGACCCCGTCGAACACAACCAGGAAATAGGGCTCTTCCGGGCTCGGTGCGGCGCCAGGTTCAAACCGAGACCGGGTGTTGAGCTCTGCATCGAGCATGTCCGCGAAATCTGCGACGTTCACATCCATCATTCGCGCGGATCCTGCTCCGTCTTGAGCACTGGGATGCTGGGCGTGCGGCAGCCACTTCACCCAGTCCCAGTCCTCGACGCGGTCGGGCGCGACACATACCGCCAGGCGCAATTCGTCGGGAGCGTGCAACGTCACCGCTTGAGCGATCAGGGCGCGCACCATTCCGCGGGCGACGTCCTCGTCGCCGACGATACGAATCTCGGCCAGACGGCGTAGAAACAGGGCGACCGGGAGATCGTTGACCGTGCTGTGCACCGCGATGAAACGACGCAGTGCGCGCGCAGATAACGGCTCAAGGTCAGCAATCGGCTTCGTTGACAGTGGCATGATCCGCTGGCTCAGACTGTGGGCGCCCACGCCGATGCGGACCTCGCCGAAATCGCCGTGGTTCCCGCGTCGTTCCCAGAGCCTGGAGGTCATTGCGAGGTTGGCGAGCGAGATCGGATCCGGATGCCTCCAAAGCAAGGACGCGCGCTGCTGCGACGCTGCGCGACGCACTCGCTCGCGCACCTGGCTGAGGTATCGCATGAAGTCTCGTCGGTCTCCGCGGACGGTCGTGCGTCGCTCTGCGGCCGCTCGAGTCAATTGAAGGAGCACCATCAAGATGGCGAGTGTGAGCATACCGAGGAACAGTCCGACGGCCAGGACGGGGTTGCGCTGACCGAGGAAGACCAGCATCATCACGCCGCTGATGAGCATCATCGGCATCATCATCATCATCGTGAGGGGATCTTTGGGCTGCAGCTCCGGCAACGACGGTGGCTCTTGCAGCTCGATCTCACCCGATGGCAGTTCAGGCGGCTTCTCACGCTGCCGGCGGAACGGGATGGTACTCATCGTGGATCTCCTCAGCCCAGGGGTGGGGGTCATTCACTGTGAGCACGTGTCCGGGTGTGCGTGCGGTTCATATACGCAGAGTCCACGGCTATTGAACTCTTTGGGCGACGGTGTCCGTGTATGCGGTATGACCTCTCTTGCTCACTCGACGTCACCCGCCTCCGGTGCGACGTCTGACTCCGGCGAAGGCGCTGTCGCGGCTGCAGGAGACATGTGCCGTTTGGTTGTGATCGGTCCCCGGTCCAGCGTCGAATTGGCGGTGCCCTCTCACATCCCAGTCGTCGAACTGTTGCCGACGATCGTCGGTCATCTCGATCCAGCGCTGGCCACACGTGGTCTCAGCCACGGCGGATGGGTGCTGCAGCGGCTAGGACATGCGCCGCTCGACGAGAATCGCAGCACCTCTGGCGCAGGCCTTCTCGACGGCGACGTCCTCTACCTCCGCCCTCGCGGCGATGAGATGACTCTGGCGCAGTATGACGATCTCGTCGACGGCGTGCAATCCTCGCTCAAGGCGCGCCTGGATGAGTGGACTCCGCAACGCACGCGAACGGCCATCCTCGTGGTGCTCGCGCTCGCGTGTTTCGCTGCAACGGCGTTGGCGGCCACGATGGGCCCCCTCGCTTCAGTCGTCGCTCTCTCGCTTGCTGTGATCTGTGCGAGCGCTGGCGCGCTCGTTGGTCGGTTCTGGGACGACGTAGCGGGCGAGATTCTGCTCCTGGGCTCTGTGCTGATGGCCGCGGTGGGTGGTGCAACGCTGCCGATATTGCTGTTTCCGGGAACGGACAGTGGGCCGTTCGTACATGCGATGACGTCTGCGGTGGCCGTCGGTGTCGTCGCCGCAGCCGGAGCGTACGCCAGAGGCGGACTGCGCCCCGTTCTCTTGGCGATCATAGGGTCAGCGATCGTGATCGTGCCGACGCTCGCTCTGCCGCTGTTTCTGCAGCTGAGTCCGGACGCGGGCGCGGCCATCGTCATGCTAGTCCTTCTCGGAGTCGCTCGGTACATACCGACAGTGTCGGTGTGGATAGCGGGGCTGGAGATCGATTCAGTACCCACCTCAGCGGAAGAGTTCCAGACCGATCTCGACACCATCTCAACGACCGACATCGCTGAGAAGGCCGAACGAGTGCACGCGGTCGTCGCATCGCTATGGGTGGCATGGTCTGTCATGTTCTGTGCGGCGGGTTCTGTGCTCGCGGCACATGAAGGATGGGCACAGATCTCACTCGCGGTCGCGGGCAGCGTCGCCACACTGCTGCAGGCGCGGGAGTTGCGCGCCACCGTGCACCGGACAGCGCTCATGGTGGCTGCCGTGCTGCCGATCGTGCTGCTGCTGCTGATGTTCTCGTTGCGTCTCGCGATTCCGTGGCAGCTTGCAATCGTCGCTGTTGTCGTCATCGCAGCGGCGTACGCGGTTGTCGCCGTGCGGATGCTGCCAGGTCGTCGCCTCGCGCCGACCTGGGGGCGGATGGGAGACATCTTTCATTGGTCATGTGCCATCGCGGTCCCCGCTCTCGTTCTCGCCGTGACCGGCGTATACGCATGGATTGCAGATCTGTTCTGAACCGTTGACTGCACCGTGCGCGTAGACGAGGTAAGGAAGGAGGAAAGGCCATGTATGGACGACGTGATCTGGTCGACTCGCATCTGTTTCTGCGTGGACGCCTCACTTCCGCGGTGCTTCGCACCGATCCGGATGCTCCTGAGCGACCCCTGCGTCGCAATACGACAGGTATGAACGTCGGCCTCGCCGTCGCCGTCCTCGTGGCCGTCGTGGTCATCGTCCTCAACATCTTCCTTTTCAAAGTCAACGATGTCTGGCGAGACAGCCCTGGCGCATTGATCTTCGATGAGTCCACGGGGACTCGCTACCTTCTCGTCGATGACACGTTGCATCCGGTGCGCAACCTCACGTCCGCCGCACTGCTCGTTGGGGCTCCGCCTCAGATAGTCAAGGTCTCCGCTGATGACATCGCCGATGTGCCGCGCGGGGTGACGATCGGCGAGGAAGGCCTTCCTGACGCTCTCCCGTCGCCATCCGGCACAGCTCCTGTGTGGACGGTCTGCGCGGTCGACGAAAGCACGACCTTGCGTGTCGCGTCGACATCCAATGCCCTGGAACTGGGCGCGAACGATGCCGTTCTCGTATCGGCCGAAGGCGAACTGCATCTGATCTGGAACGGATTGCGTCTGAACGTTTTGGAAGACTGGGCCGCCACGGCACTCGGCTTCGAGCCGAAGACCGCGATAGCCGTTGAGACCCAATGGCTGAACACGATTCCCAGTGGTGCCGATCTTGATCTGGCTCCGCTGGAGCGCGGCGGCGCGGGCCCGGTGATCGCGGGGGAGGAGACGACACTGGGGCAGATGATAGACATCGCCGGCGCGCCCCAGAGCGGTAGCTACGCGGTGACCGCGAAGGGTCTCACGCCCCTCAGCGAGACCGTTTCGGCGCTGTTGAGCACAGATCCGGGTGAAGACCTGCCCGAGCCTCGTGTGATCTCGCTTCGTGACCTCGCATCGACGACCGTGGTCGAACCGGCGGCCTGGCAGGCTCAGTTGCCTGCGACGATTCCCCACGCGCTTGAGCCTGGCCTGACGCCATGCTCCGTCTGGGAGAAAGGTCAGGTGTCGTTGGCTGCGATCGCCCCCGAGACCATCGAGAAGGCGGTTGATGTGGCTCCCGGGTCTGGCCTTCTGGCATCGACGGCTTCCGCTCCTGGTGTGAACGGAGCCGGTCTCTATCTCGTCAGCGATACCGGAACGAAGTATCCGGTCGCCGACTCATCTACGGCAAGCGCGCTCGGCTTGGATGCCGGGGGCTCTCCGGCTATTCCCGAGGAGTTTCTCGCTCTGTTGCCTACCGGACCCTTGATCGCTCAATGAGGAAGGACAAGTTAACGACTTTCACTGCGGAATGTACTACTCATTTTCACCTCATAACTAGTTTCACCCCTCAACACAGATAACGGATATGGAGTAAGAACATGGCTGAAGGACAGCTCACTGGTTTCGAGTCAACACAGCTCCGGACGATCATCGGCCGGACCCAGGAACAGATCGCGGCAATGGAGTCGGCGCGCGGCCGCGTCGAAGGCGCGACCGAGATGTTGGCAGGCGCCGCGCAGGCACAGGCAGGCATGGTGCTTCGTCAGCGACTGAGCGAATGGCAGCGCCAGTACAGCGACATCAAGAACAAGCTCGACCAGCTCAACTTCCAGGTCCAGGCTCTTCTGGCCGAGCGCACGAGCACGGACGACTCGACCGCGGCCTCCGCCGCGTCCTGATAACGACCACGAAAGGAAACGAATTCTCATGTCATTCAACGTCAATCTTCCCCAGTTCGAAGCTGCAAACATGACGCTCAACAGCTCCTGCCAGGAGGTCGAGCAGATCCTTCAGAACATCTACGACACCATCCGTCCGATGGGCGAGGCCCAGTGGGGTCGTTCGCTTCCGGCGTGGGGCGAGCTCCAGCAGCGCTGGAACGCCGAGTACGCAGAGGTTCAGCAGGCCGGTGTGAACATCAAGAACGCCGCAATCCGCGTGCGTGAGGATTTCTACCAGGGCGACGTCCGAGGCGCCGCGATCTTCAGCTGAGCAATCGAGGGTGGGCGCCCCAGTTGGGGCGCAACCACCCCCACACCAAAAAGGAGGTTGAGAGATGGGGGATTAAGACCCCCCCCCCCGGGGCACGACCG
>JBEBSN010000030.1:0-29019 GCA_040394295.1 Microbacterium sp. | reverse complement strand
CCTAGAAACCCTCGCCTAGCTTCTACATGGCGGGGGTTTTGCTTTGCCCTGGTGACTTGATCTCTGAGCCACCCCCGGCGATTCTCCGGCCCCGGCGCTGAGTGACCACAACTCCCGACCGGTGGGGCGAGCACAGCCAGTCCACACGGCCGGGACAGCGCCAGGTCAGCGAAGTTCGCGCTTCGAGTACAACCGAACGGCGAGGATCGTGCCGATGATGATTCCGAGCACGCCGATGGCGACGCAGATTCCGAGGCCGAGGCCGAACGGAATCGAGCTGATGCTGTCACCGTCGATGGCACCGGTGGCCTGCCCTATCCAGGCGATACCCACGATGAGCACGGTCGGGGCGTAGACCATGAAGCGTCCGCGTGAGTACCCCATGCGGAACAGCACTGGCAACTGCACGGCGATCGACAACCCGACGATGGCGAACGCAGCCGCGTATGCGACGGCGAGCACCTCGGGGGCGATCAGGGTACCGCGCACTGCCACGACGCTCAGTGTCACGACAGTCGCGACGAGCATTGCCACGACGCCATAGGCGAGTATTGACAGCGTGCGGCCGACGACGATCGCACCGCGCGAGATCGGGAGCACGCCGTACAACGTGTCGAGGCGGTCGCGCTCGTCGCCGAGGAACGGCGTCGACAGCATCAGCGAGGTCACAAGGGCCGCGGTGATGATCGCCATGCCTGGAACGGGAACGATGATCCCGACCACCACGATGAGCGCCAGCGCGATCAGCGTCTGCCGCTGGGCGAACCATGACATCAGGTCGAAGCGGGTGAATGCGATGCTCATACGGATGCCTCCTCGTGTGCGGCGGCCAGATGGATGATGATGTCGTCGATGCTCGCCTCATCGATCACGATGTCGGGCCCGAACAGCGCAGAATCTTCAGTGCGGATCAGCGCGGACCACTGGTCTCCAGAGCGCTGAGCACCGAGGGCGGCGCCCGGCACCTGGCCTGTTCCCCTCGCCATCGCGAAGTCGTCCTTCACATCGGGAAGGATGCCGCGATGCGCCACCCGCCCGCCGACTAACACGATGAGCTGATCGGCCAGGTCGTCCAGGTCGGTCGTGATGTGCGTCGAGAACAGCACGGCGTGCTGGGGATCGAGCATGAACTGCCGGATGACGTCGCCGATCTCGCGCCGAGATCCCGGGTCCAGGCCGCTCGACGGCTCATCGAGGATGAGAAGCTCCGGACGCTGCGCCAGCGCGGCCGCGAGCGAGACCTTCACTCCCTGCCCGCGCGAGAGTTCGTCGATCTTGCGGCCTCGCGGCACCTTGAGCTGGTCGAGAAGCGCAGTGAACCTTTCGTGATCCCAGTCGGGATAGAACGGAGCAAGGCGGCGGCCGAGCGAGTGGACCCGCCAGTCACCGGCGGCAGTGGGCTTGTCCAGCACGACGCCCGTCTTCGCCAGCGCCGCGCTGGAGCCGGCCGGCCCACCGAGCACCTCGATCTGCCCGGCATCCGGCGTCAGCAGACCGAGGATCGAGCGGATCACCGTGGTCTTGCCCGCACCATTGGGCCCTACGAGTCCCACGACCGTGCCGCGAGGAATCGTGAACGAGATATCGCCGACCTCAAAGGCCGGTCGCGTGATGCGCAGATTCGAAATCCGCACCATGTCTTCAGTCATCAGTTTCACTCCTCCATGTCTCTTCGAGGCGTCGGTGTATCTCATCGAGATCGATACGGGCATGACGCGCAGCCACCCGAAGTTCGAGCAGCGCCGCGTCGACGCGCTTGGCCAGACCCCCCGCCGCAACGGCCGGGTCTACCTCACGCACGACGAAACCGCGTCCATGCTCATTGCGAACCAACCCCTCGGCCACCAGGTCGTTGTATGCGCGGGTGACGGTGATGACACTCACCCGCAGGTCGGCGGCCAATTGGCGCAGTGACGGCAACGTGCTCCCTGTCTGGGCGTCGCCGGACAGGATGGCCGAACGCACCTGGGTCTTGATCTGTTCGTAGATCGGCACCGAGGCGCTCGTCGATATCACTACACGCACTGCGCTCTCCTGTCTGTATATAAACACCATAACACCAGAACAGTTTGATGCCGCAAAGAGACCCTGCTGGAGGAGAGCATCACCCGGCCTCACAGCTAAGCTGATCGCAACTCACAACCCGGGAGTCGATGCAGAAGTGAACGTTGACCAGCCGACTCGCCGCATCGAGATCACGCTGCACAAGCCCCGATTCGCGCTCTACTTCGGCGTGCGCCCCACAATCGTGATGGACGAGCGCGGCCAACCCGCCCAATGGGGCGTCGGCACCTGGCAGATTCCATCCGACCGGACCACGACGGTGAGCGTGTTCCTCTTCAACCGGCTGTGGCGCTTCGGCGACGCGCAGTTCACAGTCGCCTCCGACGTCGCTTCCCTCACCTATCGAGCGCCGGCCCTCCCGTTCCTCCGGGGAAAGATCCGCTCCCAACCTCGCGGGTCGCAGCCGACATAAAGCCGAGGGTCGAAGCCCGCGTAAAGCTGACGTTCAGCCGCCTCGGCGTCACAATAGAAGCATGTCCCCCGAACGCCCCTGGCGGCTGCTCAACTCTGTGCGCCGCGCGATCCGCACAGACCCCTCCGAGGTGGCGCTCACTGAGGCGTACCCGGTCTTGGGCGAGACCGTCGTGGTGAAGATCCTCGATCTCGCCCTGCGCATCGGCGAGTCGATGTTCACCGTCGGAGCCTCCGCCCACGATGTGACTTTCGCGATCGTCCGCGTCGCGCAGGTGTACGGACTCACGGGCGTGCACGTCGACGTCACCTACAACTCCGTCGGCGTTTCGTACCACCGCGGCGAAGACGACTGGCCGACAACCCTGATGCGCGTCGTCAGAGCAGCATCCCCCGATCACGCGAAGCTCCAGCGCCTGCAAGCGCTCCTGGTCGACATCAACGAAGGACTCGATCTCGGCGAAGCCCGCCTGGCCTTCCGCGTCATCCGCCGCACCCCTTTCCTCTATCGCCCGATCGTCGTGATCTTCGCCCGCGCCCTGCTCACGGTCGGCGTCGCGTTCCTGTTCAGCGCCTCGCCCCTGATGATGCTGCTGACCTTCGTCGCCGCGCTCGGTGCTGCCTTCACCCAGGCAGGGCTCGCACGGCTGCAGGTGCCGTCGTTCTTCAGCCAGATCGCCGGCGCGTTCGTCATCACCGCCGTCGCCACCATCGTGGCGGCGCTCGGCGCAGCCGGCATCGAGCCTTTTGACAACGTGCAGCCGTCGATCATGGTCGCCTCGGGAATCGTCCTGATGCTCTCGGGTCTCACCGTCGTCGGCGCGGCCCAAGACGCCATCGACGGGTTCGCCGTCACCGCTGGCGGTCGCATTCTCGACCTCACCATGCAGACCGTCGGTGTGGTGCTCGGCATCCTGATCGGGCTGGAACTTGCCCGCCTCGCCGGTTTCAGCATGGCCTTGCCCACCGACACCCTCCCGTTCGGCTCGATGCCGTCCCAGATCATCGGTTCGATCATCATCGCCGTCGCCGTCGCTCTGTTCAACGGCGCTGGGCTTCGCATCATCATCGTCAGCGCACTGTTGAGCGTGATCGCGATCATCGGATACAACGCGGCGATCCTGCTCGACATCCACGCCGCAGGTGCGAGCGGCGTCGGCGCACTCCTGGCCAGCTTCATCGGCATCGTGACCGCCCGCAACGTGCACGTTCCTTCCGTGGCGGTCACGACCGCCGCAATCGTCCCGCTGGTGCCCGGTTCGGCCGTCTTCCGCGGCCTTCTCGGTCTCGTCGACTCCGACGGCACAGCCGAAGGGATGCTGGTCAGCATCAGCCCGCTTGTGCTCGCCGGGTCCATCGGCGTCGGACTCGCCGCCGGAGCCTCGCTCGGCCTCTACCTCGGCACGCCGCTGCGCGCGACGCTCACGAGTGTCGCGAAGTCGCGCGCGCGCGTGCGGCGCTGATCTCCGCGCGACCGCCCCGAAACGCCCTCACGCTTGCCAGAGAGCCGCATGCGGCATCGGCCCCACCCGTCGCTCCAGTCCTGCGGCGAGTGCGATTATCGTCGCCTCTCCCCCTGGCCTTCCGATCAGCTGCACACTCACCGGATGCCCCGAGTCGCCGAGCATCACCGGCACCACGATGGCCGGGAGGCCTGCGACGTTCGCGAAGCTGCTGTACGGCGCGTACTGCACCTGCTGCGAGAAGTTCTTCGCCGCGTCGTCCTTGTCGAACGCCCCGATCTGCTGAGGAGGCAGCGCGAGAGCAGGAGTGAGCACCGCGTCGAACGCCGAGAACGCGGTGATCGTGTCGCGCTCGAACGTCGTCGCTGCGGCGAGCGCCTCCAGAACTTGCGCGCCGCTGAGCGCACGGCCCTCACGGGCGAGCCAGGCGGTGATGGGCTCGACGAGTTCGAGGTCGGCGTCCGAAAGATTCATGCGCGCGGCGCTTGTGCGCCAGATAGTCGTGAACATCTGCGCGTACCCGCGCGGACGCCATTCGAACGCCTCGACGCCGTGTCCGCCATCCGCCAGCAGGGCCGTCGCCACCTCGACGGCACGCGCGGCCTCGCCGTCGAGCACGATGTCTTCATCGTCGTCCCACGGTGACACCGTGGTGACGCCGATGCGGGTGGATGCTGCCGCCCCCGTCGCCGCGTCGAGGAACCGCCCTTCGCCGGGCGCTCGTGTGGCGTACGGATAGGCTCGTCCGCCGACCTGCACGTCCAGCAGCAGCGCGGCATCGGCGACAGTGCGAGCGATCGGGCCGGCAACCGAGAGCCCACCAGCGCTGTCCAGTCCTGATGCGAACGGCACCCTCCCCCGCGACGGCTTTAGGCCGACGATCCCGACGGTCGCCGCAGGGATGCGAATCGACCCGCCGCCATCTGACCCGGGCGCCAACGGTACGAGACCGGCGGCCACGGCCGCCGCCGCTCCACCACTGGAGCCGCCCGCGCCGTTCGCAGGGTTCCATGGATCGCGCGCAGGCGGAGATATCTGCGTCTCCGTGTACCCGGTGAGGCCGAACTCCGGGGTGTTGGTCTTGCCGAGGCTGATGCCGCCGGCCTCATCCAGCACCGCGGCCTGGTCTGCCGTAGCATCCGGCACAAAGTCTCGGTGCAACCGCGAACCGAAGCGGGTGGGCACGCCCGCGCGTGCCACAAGGTCTTTGTCACCGAACGGCAGGCCCCACAGGACGCCGTCCGGCTCGTTGTGCGCCAGCGTCGCCGCGCGGGCGAGCGCCGCCTCAGCAGTCACTTCGACGAAGGCTCCGACGCGGTCGTTGATGCGTTCGATCCGGTCGAGATAGTGCGAGACGAGCTCTACGGGGCCGAGATCTCCGGCTCGCAGTGCCTCGAGTTGCTCGATAGCGGTGAGCTCGTGCGGTTCAGCCATACTCCGACCCTACGGTGCCCAGCGAGCGGCGCGGATCTCCCGCACGTACTCGACTGTTGGGCGCCGGGGTCGTTACGCGCGCTGCAGCTGCGTGACAGCGGGGCAGTCGAACGGGTCGCCAGCGGCGAGTCCTACGCGGTTGAGGTACTCGATGACGATCATGTACGAGCGGATGAGGTTCGTCTCGGTGTACGGCACATCGTTGGCGATGCAGTAATCGCGGACGACCTCTCGCGCCTTCGCGAGGTACGGGCGCGGCATGCTCGGGAAGAGGTGGTGCTCGACCTGGTAGTTGAGTCCGCCCATGAACGTGGTGACCCACCAGCCGCCGGAGATGTTGCGTGAGGTGCGAACCTGCTTCGTGAAGAAGTCCAGTCGCGCACCCGGCTCGATGATCGGCATGCCCTTATGGTTCGGGGCGAACGATGCGCCCATGTAGACGCCGAAGACGGCGAGCTGCACGAAGGTGAATGCGAAAGCCATTCCGAGCGGCAGCATCAGGAAGACCGGAACGATGACGACGGCCATGCGAACGGTAATGATCGCGAGCTCGATCCAACGACCCTTGACGTTCTTCTTGGTCATCAGGTACTTGAGCCCCAGAAAGTGCAGGTTCAGACCCTCGAGGGTCAGCAGTGGGAAGAAAAGCCAGCCCTGCTTGCGGGTGATCAGACGGATCAGTCCACGGGACTTCGCGGCATCCTCTTCAAGGAACGAGACCGTGTCGACTTCGATGTCGGGGTCTTTGCCAACCTGGTTCGGGTTGCCGTGGTGCTTGGTGTGCTTGTTGTCCCACCAGGAATAGCTCATCCCGACCAGGCCTACGAGGATGCGGGCGAGCTTGAAGTTCGCCGGACCTGAGGTGAGGACCTGCCGGTGCGCGGCTTCATGGGCGACGAACGCGATCTGAGTGAAGATGATGCCGAATGCTGCGGCGATGAGAAGTTGGAACCAGCTGTCGCCGAGCAGGATGAAACCGGTGACAGCGCCGGCAAATGCGACCACGATGCCAGCGCCGACGAGGGCGTAGAACCATTTGGCGCGCCGCAGCAGCCCCATCTCGCGGATGACCTGCGAAACCTGCTGATAGGCCTTGGCCATCGGAGGGAATTCGGCATTGCCAGAGTAGGTCTGACGCACCGGTCCGAGGGTGTCTGCGGTCTGTTCGACCTGTGAGATGGAGATGATGTTCTCCTGTCGATCGGAGCCCTTGAGCTGTGAAGCCAAGGGCGGTTGCCGTTCGCTTCACCCCAGGCTAACGCGACGTGTATACGTCAATTCGTATACATCGATACAGGAGTCAGGCCCGCACTCGGCTCAGGTGTCGACGCAGAGTCTGACGGATCGAGCGCGTGGATCTGCGAGGTGAGCCGTCGAGGGCGCAGCGCGCTTCAGCGAGGGTGGGGAAGGTGCCCCGATCGGTGCCGTGGCTGTCGCGCACGACGTACTCGGTGCCATCTGCTTCTACGAAGCCGGCGAATTCGCCGTCGCGAGTTGCGACGTGCACGTTGTCGTCTGCCTGTTTCCAGGTCAGTGCTGTGGTCGGATAGATGGAGGTGCTACTCATTGTGATGCTCATTGCTTAGTGTGGACGCGCGCATGCGCATCTCATGTTCTTGACGACTAAGAGCGGATGCCGCGCGCTTCGGTGCGTGCGGTCCTTTACGGCCCTGATCAGTGGCTACGTGATGCGCCGAAATCGCGGCGAATCCTTCACGTTGCACCCCCAGTCTAGCGGAGATCGGCGCGAAGGGCACTTCGAGAGCGTCTAGAGCTCTCCAGGGCGCATGGCCTCGGCGTCGATCGCGCGGATGATGCGCTGGGTAGCGGTGTCGGGTTTCGGCTCAGAAACTGCCGAAGCGGCATCCGCTCTCGCCCGTCCTCGTCGCGGCGCATAGACGAACAGCGAATGGAAGAGGAAGCGCGCGAAAAATGCCACGATGAGCGAGAGCGCAGTGGCCAGGACGCTCGAGATGTGCCAACTTTCGACCATGAGCACCATGATCGGGATGCGCAGCGCCGCCTCGATGTTGTTGAACGTGAACGACGCGGCGAAGCGGGCACCGATGCTGCGCGCATCCGTGCGCATGTCGCCGAAGACGAACCGCTCCATCAGGATGAAGTTGCCGATGATGGTGACCTCTGCACCGATGATCGCCGCCCAGATGTAGTCGACACCGAACGTCGTCAGTGCCCACATGATCGCCAGGTTGACAACGGCCCCGATGGCGCCGATCAGGGCGAACAGAGACATCTTGCCGAACCTCAGCCGCGCGAGGTGCAGGGCGAACGTCGCACCCTGCCTGAGCGTCGCCTTTGATGTTCCGTTGCGCCGCTCGGAGAACTCCATCGGCACCTCGGCGGTGCGCAGGTCTGTTCTCGCCAGGATCTCCAGCAGGATCTTGAACCCCTGCGGGCGCAAGCGCGCGACGTCGAGACGACGCCGATCGACGAGGAAGAAGCCCGTCATGGGGTCAGTGCTGGTCGCAAGGCGCCGCGGGAACATCGCCTTCGTCAGCCACGTCGCCGTACGAGAGACGCCGAACCGCAATGCAGTGCCGAGCCCCCTGGTGTCTCCGCCGCCGGCATAGCGAGACGCCGCTACCACGTCGGCGTCGCCCTGTTCGAAGCGCTCGATCATGGCCGGAATCAGCTCTGGAGGATGCTGCAGATCGCCGTCCAGCACGATGCAGACATCGGATGCCGCATCGATGAGCCCCCGAACGACCGCACCGCCGAGCCCGCCGATGTTCTCGCGGCGATGGATCACCCGCACAGGCAGAGGTGCGTCTGCCCCGACCCGCTCGATCTCGGCGGCCGTGTCATCGGAACTGTCGTCGACGAAGAGGATCTCGGCCTGACGGCCCGCAAGAGCTACGCCCACGCGAGAAACGAGCTCGGCGACGTTCGCGCGCTCGTTGAAGGTCGGCACGATGATCGTTACTGCAGTGCTCACGTGCCTCCTCAGCTCGTCGCGGCATCCCCTATCGTTTCATGCCGCGGCATGAGCGCAGAAGCCGTCGCCGGGGACGCGCCACTCACCTGTCGGGATGGGAGTGCACGCCGAGAAGGCTGCGTGCCATACGGGCGACGTGCCCGGGTGTGTGCGGTCCGAGCCAGACCGTCCACGCGAGCTGCGGCTCACCACATGTCCACTCGACGCACCAAGAATGGACGGCCATGCCCAGACGCTCGCCATGCGTGCGCTCTTGGAGGCTTTCGCCCTGCACGAGCCACCGAACACCGACCCCCTCTGGGAGGTCGAGGTGCCTGATCTGGGCTCGCATGGTCGCTTCGAGCAGCACGACGCCCATCGCATCCCACGGCAGCCGGCGGCAGACGTCTGCGATCATGGCGAAGTCTCGCACGTCGCCGGCGATGAGCACCGGACCGTCGAGGTTCTCCCAGTCGGGCTCATAGTCATGCTCAAATGCCGCGGTCACAATTCGACTATAAGTAAGGGTGACCTAACTTCACAAGGGTCGGGCCCGGCGCCCGCCCGTCCACAAGACCGTATCCTTGAGGCATGACTTCTCCCGCATCTGACGCAATCACCCTGTTCGGCGCCGAATGGTGTGGCGACTGCCGCCGCACCAAGAAGCAGCTCGACGATCTCGGTGTCGAGTACACCTACGTCGACCTGGTCGCCGAGCCCGCCGCAGCAGACGTCGCGAAAGAGATCTCGGGTCGCACGAACATTCCCGTGGTCGTCTACCCCGACGCCTCGCACCACGTCGAGCCCCGCAACGAAGACGTCGAAGCGAAGCTCCGCGAGCTTTCGCTGATCTGACGCACTTCCGCTCTCCCCACCCAGGGCGAGGCGCCGCTACACTGGCGCGATGAGCACCGCCGCTCGACCCGAACGAGCACCCACCCGCCTTTCCGCACGCACGATCGTGAACTATGCGATCGGATCCCTCGGCACCGGCGGCTACGCGACCCTGCCCGGCCTCGTCCTGACGTACTTCCTCACCGACAACCTCGGTGTCGCCGCTCTCGCCGCAGGCCTCATCGTCACGATCGCCAAGGTGTGGGACGTGATCATCGATCCCCTGATCGGTGCGGCATCGGATCGGCAATTCGCGCGCACCGGTTCACGACGCGGCTTCATGATCATCGGCGCCCTCACTCTGCCGGTGTTCTTCGCCGTGACCTTCGCCGTGCCACCGTCATGGGGGCCGGTCGCCGGCGCGACCTGCGTGCTGCTCGCCTTCCTGGGCACGGCCACCTCGTTCAGCCTCTTCCAGGTGCCGTACGTCGCCCTCCCCGCTGAGCTCACCGGCAGCTACGACGAACGAACCCGTCTTCTCGGCTGGCGCGTGGTCGTCCTCACCGCCGCGATCCTGCTGTTCGGCGCGGGCGGCCCCATGCTCCGTCGCGCCACGGGCGATCAGGTCAGCGGCTACCTGTTGATGGGCATCGTCGCCGGTGTCGCCATCGGGGTCGGCATGCTGATCGCAAGCCGGACAGCGGATGCCGCGGCTACAGCGGTAGCGCGCGTCGATGTGGTCGCTGACGCGGTCGATGCGAAGGGGCGCGGTGGGCCGAACCCTTCGACAGGCTCAGGGATCGGAGCGGGCTCAGGGATCGGCATCGAGGGGCTGCGCGACCAGTACCTTTCCGGATTTCGCGCTCTGCGGCGAAGCCAGCCGTTCCGCGCCCTGCTGGGCACGTTCCTGCTTCAGGCACTCGCCACCGGCACGATGCTCGCCGGAGCGCAGTACGTCGCCACGTGGGTGCTGCGCGACGAAGCAGCCGTCGAGATCCTGTTCATCGCACTCGTCGGCCCTGCCCTGCTCGCCACTCCCGGCTGGACACTCATCGCCAACCGCATCGGCAAAGAGCGGGCCTTCCTCGGCGCCAGCATCCTGTTCCTCGCGGCCTCCGCGACAATCACCGTCGCCGTCTGGGCACCGGGCCAGTGGCTCTACACCTCCGTCGCACTCGCCGGCATCGCCTACGCCGGCCTGCAGTCGCTCCCGATGGCGATGCTGCCGGATGTCATCTCCCACGACGAGCGCGTGACCGGGCCCGGTCGCGCCGGAACGTTCACAGGCGTCTGGACCGCAGGCGAGACCGTCGGCTTCGCACTCGGCGCGACCGCCGTCGCACTGATGCTCGCCGCCACCGGGTATCTCTCGAGCGTCGCCGGCGAGAGCACCGTCCAACCGGAAGCCGCCGTCACGGGCATCGTGCTCAGCTTCAGCATCCTGCCCGCATCGCTGATGGCGTTGAGCCTCATCCCGCTCTCCCGCTACCGGTTGCGCCGCGACGACATCGAATCCGCGCGAGTGCACCCCGCATAAGCTGGGGACACCGCCGGAAGGAGACGACCATGGCTTCACCGACCACTGCTGCCCCCGCCAGCGCCGACATCGACCGAGAGCGATTGGACGCCTCGATCGATGAGTTGAGCGAGGGCGCCCGCAGCTGGGCGGCACTGAGCGTGGGCCAGCGGGCGACACTGCTGCAGGCGGTCCGCACGAGCGTCGCCGCCGCGGCACAGGAGTGGGCGCGTACGGCAGCACAGTCCAAGGGCCTGAACGGGCGCCATCCGCTGCGCGGCGAGGAATGGCTGTCTGGCCCCTACAGCACGCTCGGAGCGCTCGACGCATACATCGCGACGCTCTCGCGCCTGGCTGATGGCCGCAATCCACTCGAAGGCATTCGCATGGACCGCGCCCCAGGCGGGCGCACCCGCGTTCATGCGTTCCCACTGACCGGCATCGACAGGGTGCTGCTCTCCGGATTCACCGGCGAGGTCTGGCTCACCCCAGGCACGACGCCGCGCGCCGCCCGCGCGGGCGCCGGACTCGCTCAACGCACACCGCAGGACTCAGGCGGCGTCGGGCTCGTGCTCGGCGCCGGCAACGTGACATCCATCCCGATCCTCGACGTGTTGTACGAGATGCTGGCGCACAACCGCACAGTTCTGCTCAAGGTGAACCCCACCCAGGACGCACTCGTCCCGGTCTTCGAGCAGGCGTTCGCGCCGCTCATCGAACCGGGGCTCCTGCGCATCGTCAGCGGTGGCGGCGAGGTCGGTGCGTACCTCACGGCGCACCGAGGGCTCGTGCATGTGCACATCACCGGATCAGCAGCGACATTCGATGCGATCACCTGGGGCCCTTCGACGGGCACAGGGGCCGCGGCTGCGAAGCGACGCCGACGCGAGCATCGACCGCTGCTGAAGAAGCCGATCACCGCAGAGCTCGGAGGCGTCTCTCCGATCATCGTCGTGCCGGGTGAGTGGACCGAAGCCGACCTGACCTTCCATGCCGAGCACATCGCAACGATGCGGCTGCAGAACGGTGGGCACAACTGCATCGCCGGCCAGGTCGTGATCATCTCGTCGGAGTGGGCTCAGAACGATGCGTTCCGTGCCGCACTGCGCAGCGCGTTCGCGAAGGCGCCTGAACGCCCCCTCTGGTACCCGGGAGCAGATGCCCGCATGCAGCAGGCATCCGATGATTACCCCGACGCACTGGTGCTCGGCGACCGGCTTCTCGTCGAGATCGGCGCCGAGGATGACCCGACCGCACTGCAGAACACCGAGTACTTCGCCCCCGTGCTGGGAGTCGTCGAGGTGGCCGGTGCCGGCCAGGAGTTCCTCGACGCCGCTGTCACACACGCGAACGACAACCTTCAGGGCACGCTCGGCGCGAATCTGCTGATCGATCCCGCCACCGAGAAATCGCTTGGCAGCGGCTTCGAGCGAGCGATCGCCGAACTGCGCTACGGCTCGATCGCGATCAACGGGTGGACGGCTCTCGGCTTCATCTTCCCGACGCTCACGTGGGGCGCGTATCCAGGGAGCACGATCGACGACGTCGGCAGCGGCATCGGCGTCGTGCACAACGCTCTGCTGCTCGACGACGTCGAACGCTCGGTCGTGCGCGGCCCGTTCCGCCCGTTTCCCCGCTCCCTCGGCGCGCTCTGGCCGTTGCGCCTGGCAAGCGGAGGCGGGCGCTTCACGATCCTGCCGAAGCCGCCGTGGTTCGTCACCGCACGTACAGGTGCCGAAGCATCCGAGGGACTCACGCGGTTCCGCGTCAACGGCCGCATTCCCGGCCTGGTGAAGACCCTGTTGCAGGCGCTCCGCGCCTGAGAACTGCGGCTCTCAGAGCTCGCTGCCGTCGAGGGCGAATGTGTCGCAGCTACCAAGGCCGTTCTGATATCCCTCAGCGAACCAGCCCTGACGCTGGTCGCTCGACCCGTGCGTCCAGGATTCGGGGTTGTTGAACCCCGACTGCTCCTGAATATGATCATCGCCCACGGCCATGGCCGCGTTCAACGCGTCTGTGATCTGTGCCTCGGTGGGCTCTTCGAGATAGGGAACGCCGGATGGGTCCAGCTGCTCGGCGGCATCAGCCAGCCACGCACCGGCATAGCAGTCCGCCTGCAGCTCAGTGCGCACGCTGTTACTGTCGGGCCCCGTGCCGTTGTTCGGATACGCGTCCATCGTGCCGGTGATGTACTGAATGTGGTGGCCCCACTCGTGGCCGACGATATACAGTTGCGCCAGCTCACCGGCGGATGCATCGAACTGATCGCGCATGATCGTGAAGAAGTCGGGGTCGATGTACACGCCCTGCTCGGGCGGGCAGTAGAACGGCCCCACCGAGTTCGACGCCGTGCCGCATTGCGTCGACGTCTGACCGCGGAAGACGTACAACGTCGGAGGCTCGTACCCTTCGACGTGCTGCGCCCAATAGTCATCGAGCAGCAGCTGCGCCCCTGCCATGCGGCAATCGTCTTGCGTGTTGGCCTCTTCGCCCGTGGTGCACTCGAGCACTGTTCCGCCGGACTGCGGCCCAGCGGGCTCCTGCGCGCCGCCACCCACGAGCCCAGACAGATCGATGCCGAGGAGCGGTCCGGCCAGCAGGGCGATAACGGCGAGGATACCGACGCCGCCGCCTGCGACCGCAACGGTGCGACCGGGGCGACGGGTGCGGTGGCCCGAGATGTCGGAATCGGGATTGAACGTCATGGGACGAGAGTACTCCGCGAATCATCAGACGCCCCGCAACGGTCGTAGGCTCAGAACATGGCTACGACGATCACGATCACCGGCGCGGGCGGACAGATCGGGTACGCGCTGCTCTTCCGCATAGCAGCGGGCGACCTGCTGGGACCGGATGAGCGCATCAGGTTGCGGCTGCTCGAGATTCCGCAGGGACTCGGAGCAGCCGAAGGCGCGGCCCTCGAGTTGCAGGATGGCGCGTTCGAGCTGCTCGAACACGTCGAGGTGACAGACGACGCCGCGGTCGGCTTCGAGGGCTGCAACGTCGCTCTGCTGGTCGGCGCGCGACCGCGCGGCCCAGGAATGGAGCGAGCAGATCTGTTGGCTGCCAACGCCGGGATCTTCGGCCCGCAGGGGACGGCGATCGCTTCCCGCGCCGCGGCGGATGTACGCGTCACCGTGGTCGGCAACCCGGCGAACACGAACGCGCTGATCGCCGCAGCATCCGCCGACGGTGTGCCTGCCGAGCGTTTCACCGCACTCACACGCCTGGACGAGAACCGCGCTCGCGCGCAGTTGGCTCTCGCCCTCGACGCTCCGGTCTCGAGCATCCGTCGACTGCCGATATGGGGTAATCACTCGGCGACGCAGTTCCCCGACATCTCGCACGCGACCGTTGATGGCCGCCCCGTGTCGGAAGCTCTCGCAGAACGCGTCGGTGACGTGCCCGCCTGGCTCCAGGACACGTTCATCCCGCGGGTGGCGAAGCGAGGTGCGGAGATCATCGAGGTGCGGGGGTCATCGTCGGTGGCCTCGGCCGCGAACGCGACGATCGAGCATGCCCGCGACTGGGTGCGGGGCACGGATGACTGGACCAGCGCCGGCGTCGTCTCACACGGCGAGTACGGCGTTCCCGAAGGCCTGGTGTCGTCATTCCCCGTGCGCTCAGTCGACGGCGAGTGGCAGATCGTCGAGGGCCTCGAGCTGAGCGAATGGGCGCGCGAGCGGGTGGATGCATCTGTTGCTGAACTTCTCGAAGAACGCGAAGCGGTGCGCGCCCTCGGAGTGCTGTGATCGGACCACAGTTCGTCGCCAAACGCTGCCGCAACAGGGCAGAATAGCTGTGGAGGTGCGGCGATGACTGATTCAACCGAGCTGACGACTGGCACAGGGCACATCGGTGAACCCATGACGAGCCCCCTGCACTTGCCTCACGCGGCAGCAGAGTGCCCGAAATGCTTCACCGAGCTGGAGCAGAACCACGACTGGTGGCACGCACGCCCCAAGGGATCACGATTGGTCGGGCTCGTCGTCTCGCGCGAAGGGATGCCGCCTGTCGTGCAGCAGCGCAACGACCTCACCCGCTTCGGCGTGCCGATCGAAGGCTTCCGCCATCCTGCGCCCGACATCCTCGAGAGCTGGGGCGACCGGTTGAACCGACTGATCAACACTCTGCAGACCGGGGATGTGCTCGTGGTGGCGAACATCCACGCCCTCGGCCGCGATCGCGACGAAGAGACGCGGACGATCACAGAGCTGCGCCGTCGCGGCATCATCGTCAAGGTGCTGAGCCACGACGCACGTCACCTCGCCGACGCCGCGCGCTGACAGGTCGTCAGAAACCGTCGCCGATCATTCGTCGGACTCGCTCTGGCGCAGTCCTTCGTCGTCGAGCAGCGGGAGGTCGGCACGGGTGACCACCTGTGAGGTCACCGCATATTCGACCAGGCGGGCTCGCCGATTGGTCGCCAGCTTCCCGGGACCGCCGCGAAGCCCCTGCACGCCCATCCGATCGAGCTTGTCGCAGACGTTGTCGAGTTTGCGATTGAACTTCGTCATCGTCCAACCGAGGCGTTTTGCCGCATCGCTTGATGAGGGCAGCTCGTTCATACTGACGCCTTCGCGGCGCAGCATCGGCTCGGCGAGGGCGACGATGAGCTGCTTCTGCAGCGGGGTGAACCGTGCCGGCATCACCGTGGTCTCACCGCTCATGGACACCTCGACCTGGCGGGAGACATCGTACGGAGCCTGCTCGGTGTGCAGGCTGAACTCGTAGGTCACGGGGCCGGCAGTGAACACGATCACGCTGCGTTCGAAGACGAGCGGCATCCGGGCCCCGGGTGAGAGCCAGGACTGCACCGCTCCGCCCGCACTGGAGATCGTGGCCGCGAGCCGCACGCCGATGTTCGCCATCCACCAGAGGCCGTCTCGGTACTGCAGTTCGAGAAAATGCCTGTGCAGGTAAGGGTTGTCGTCGATCTCGAGATCGCCTTCGCGCCCGATGATGAACGGTCTGTCCGCGGAAAGCTCGTGCCACTCACCGGCGAATTCGAGACGCAGAGGCGCGGCCTCCGTGCCAGTCGTCGATCCGGTGTCGTCGAGATCTGCGGTGGTATTCAGCTCTGTCACGTAACAACCCCCTCGGCCAACATACTGCCATGTCGTCGGCGCAGAGCGACCGAATCATATGGTGCTCGGTTCACGAAGAGCGTGTGATTCGGCGTCATAGTCGCTCAGAATGGATACTCAGTTCTCGCGACCGGAGGGCTTTGAACATCCGATCAGCCTCGGCTCGTTGGCGCGCGACCGTGACGACCGTGGCGGGATGCACGGGCTCGAAAGTGTCGACCAGTTCTCCGACCTGTTCAGCAGTCACCCGGTATGCCCGTTGTCCGCCGCCTTGGTCACGAGACATCCCACTGGGCCACACATCAGCCTGCGCACCCGCAACGCCGATTCGCCATCCGTACGGCTCAAGTTCTTCTCTGACGAGGCACAATGCCTCGAATGCGTCATCTGCTCGCGCCTCTGCCTTGCCGAAACCCGAGGAGACGATCTGCACGACCCAGTCCGTTCGGTCGAACCGCCAGGTGACGGTGGCATCGCGCTCGATCCTTTCGCGGCTCACCGTGATCGCGCGAGACCCCCCGCTCATCGCTTCAGGACGTCGGCGGGAAACGCGCCGAGCACGTCCGAGGCGACCTCGGTGATCAGTGCAACAGATCGCGGCATCATTCGATGCAGCCCCGCACGGCCTCCGAGGCGCGCCCGTCACTGCGACGCAGCATCACGTCGATGCAGACCTGTCCGGCTGCCGCGTCCTCAACGGTCACCGCAGTCTCCTCGGTGGTCTCGGTGGACCCGGCGCCGGTGAGATCCACGGTGTTCCACAGATACAGATCGTCTTCCTCCGGCGAAGGGTTGGTCCAAGTGAACCTGACGACGTCGCCCTCACGCACACCCTCGACCTCCTCGACGGCGGGCACGGCATCCGATACAGGGTCCTTGGGAATCACTTCGTCCTGAGTGGCGATCGGATCGGGCTCTTCGACGCCTGTCAGCATATTGATGCCGACGACGACTCCGCCCACCACGACCAGTGCGATGACGGCGAGGATGGCCCACAGGCCCGCCCGCGACTTTCGTTCGCCGGATGCTGCGGCAGGCGACCCCGCCGAATCCCGCGGGGGAGGAGCGTGGACCGGAGCCTCGGGAGAGACGGCACGCGGCGCGCTCAGGATCGTGCGTTCATCGTCCATCACCTCGGATGCCACGGGCGCTGGGGCTGCGGGCGGCGCCGCACGACGCACGGTTTCTTCCACCGCTGATGCCTCGGGCACCGCCGGGGTGAAGCGTGGGCCGGGATCGGAGACGGAAGACGGGGCAGGGCGCGGATTGCCGAACGGACGTGTCGCGGCCGAGGGCCGGGTCGCACCGGTTTCAGGGGCGATGTTGACGATGTCGCGGACCCGGGTCAGGCCATCGGCCTCATCCTCCAGGTCTTCCGCGTCGGGGTGGTCGTCGACGATGTCGATCGGCGTCACCGAATGTGTCAGCTCGATCTGGATCTTCTGCAGTGCACGGGCGAACGCGACGGCACTCGGATAGCGCGCACTCGGATCCTTCGACATGGCGCGTTCGAGCACCTGTTGCAGGCTTCCGGGGGAATCGGCCCTGGCCAACGCAGGCAACGGAGCCCGCTCGATGCGCTCGATCAGATCGGCTCCGGAGTTCCGCTCCCCCGGACGCTCGAACGGTGAACGACCGGCAAGCAGCGTGTACAGCGTCGCGCCCAGCGCGAAAACATCGGAGCGCGGACCGCTCTCGGGCGGGTCGGCGAAGAACTCCGGCGGCGACCACGGGATGGACATTCCCGTCGCCTCTGAAACCGCCCCCGTCGTAGAAGCGATACCGAAGTCGGTGAGAGCGGGCCGGTTGTATTCCGTGACGAGAATATTCGCCGGTTTGATATCGCGGTGCAGCACGCCCGCGCGATGCGCGGTCTCGACAGCACCGGCGACCTGGATGCCGACGCGCAGGGCCTCGGCGACCGAGAACGGCTCTTTGCGCGCGCGCGCCTGCAGATTCGGTCGAGGACAGTACTCCATGACGAGATAGGGACGACTGTCCGCCGCGACACCGGCCTGATAGATCGTGACGATCGCGGGATGCGTAGAAAGCATCGCCATCACGTTGGCCTCGTCGGCGAACTCTTGGGCCGCGCCGCTAGAGATGCGGTCCGCGAGCAGCACCTTCACCGCGACGCGGCGTTTGGGCATCTGCTGTTCGTAGAGGAACACGTCGGCGAAACCGCCCGTTCCGAGCGGCTGCAGGTAGGTGAAGCCTGGAAGCTCGGGAGGCGCAGAGGGGGGTCTGCTCATGGGAGATCCTCGAAGGTGACGAGCACGCCATCACCGAGATCGACCACATCGCCGGAGAGCACGAGCGTCTGCTCGCCGGGGTGAAGACGCAACGGATCGGCACCCGGTCGCACTAGCGTCGACCCGTTCGTCGTGTGCAGGTCGACGACGACGACGGTGTCGCCCTCCGGGCGAATCTCGAGGTGGCTTCGCGAGATGTCCTGCTGCGGACTCTCCACCGCGACCAGGTGCGGCAGCTCGGCGCCGCTCGCGCGCGTCGAGCGCGGGCGACGGCCGATGATGACAGTGCGATCGAGCGTCACCACCTGCCCGGTGGACACGCTGATGCGCCCCACTGCACCGGCCACCGTCGGCAGAACCGCCGTCGGCGCCTCAGGAGCGGCGGCGGGAACCTTCTGCCTCAGCGCACGTGCCTCAGCGACCGAGATCGTCGCGCCGTCATGGTCGCCCTCGACCGGCAGGGGGATCGCAGCCGGAGGCGGCGGAGCGAAAGCTGCCGGCGAGACGACGGTCGCGCCGAAGAGCTGATCGAATTCGTCAGCGTCAGAGGCGTAGGTCGTCTCGACGGGGAGCAGCGTCGCACCGTTGACCGCATCATCGACCGCGGCTTCGGGAATCTGCTCCGTCGCAGCCTGCTGTGTGGCCTGATCCGTGAACTCTGAGGATTCGCCGCTCTCGACCTCCGTGTCTTCGTCCATGGGCGCTTCGGCCACCGTCTCCTCGGAGACTGCCTCGGACACGGGTTCCTCGAAACCGGGTTCGTCGGACACCGTCTCTTCGGCCACCGGTTCGTCGGACACGGGTTCCTCTGACACCGCCAGGGCGGCCTCGGGATCGTCGAGAGCAGGTGCTGGTTCTTCAGCCCGAACAGCCCCGGGCCCGGATACAGGGAAGGGCATGGGCGCGACAGCGGCCGCCGGCTCGTCGGCGGACGCGGCAGCGAGGCGCGCGGCATCCGGCACTCTCGCATCGCCGGGCTCGATATCGGCACTGGCACTCGCCGCGCGCACGATGCCATCCGTGATCGGAAGCGCTGCACTCTCGCGCATATCGTCGATGACGACAGCGATCCGACTCGCGTTCGCCACGAACCGTTCGCTCCACGTGGTCACGTTCGCGCCAGTGAAGCTCTCCACCCCATCCGGTCCGGTGATCTGCACCGTCGCCTCGCCGCGAACGGCGAAGCGGGCATCGGTCCCTTCCAGCACGACGGCTGCGAAAGGGAGCATCGCAGCGAAAGACCCCGCTGCGTGATCAGTGAGCGCGTCGATCACAGCGGCGAGGTCGCCCGCGGTGCGCTCGCGCTCCCACAAACGCATGACGAGGTCTTCGGGAGCCTGCGGCGGCAGCGCGATCAGGGCCCCCGGAGACACCAGAACGTACCAGTCTCCAGCTCGGTAGGTCGTCTGCATCAGCCCATCCCTCCTGCTACGGCCTCACGAGGCCGGGTTTCCTCATCGATATCGTCATCTGCGAGCATCTGCACACCGGGGCGCGACGCGACGGACACAGCATCCACCACGACGACGGTGATGTTGTCTCTCCCACCGGCGCTCACCGCTTGGTCTATCAGCGCCGCCGCCGCGACCTGCGGATCGGATTCCACACTCAGGATCTGGCGGATCTGCTCATCAGAGACCTCAGAGGAGAGCCCGTCCGAGCAGATCAGCATACGGTCGTCCCGCTCTGCGGGGAACATCCAGAAGTCCGCATCGCCCGCGCTGCCCGCACCGATGGCTCGCGTGATGATGTTCCGGCGGTGATCCTTCGCCGCTTCGCTGATGCTCAGCTCGCCCGATTCGAGAAGTTCCTGCACCACCGAATGGTCGACGCTGATCTGTTCGAGCTCGCCGTCCGCGAGCCGGTACGTGCGCGAATCGCCGATGTTGAAGCTCAACCAGTAGCCCATGCCATCGACGTCAGCCAGCACGACGCCGCTGAGTGTGGTGCCGGCGCGTCCCATAGCCGACGCGGAAAGCGCTTCGACCGCCGCGCGGGAGCGGCTGAGGATCTGGAGCACATCGTCGATGTCGAGGCTGTGCCGGCCGAGGTACTGCGAGAACTCCTCGATGACGGCGGCACTGGCTCGTTCGCCTGCCTCATGACCGCCCATGCCGTCAGCGACGATGAAGACGGGCGAACTGGCCAGCAGCGCGTCTTCGTTGAGCGTGCGCCGAAGCCCGATATGGGTCGCCGCTCCCGCCGATACGATCAGCGGCGCCGTCACGCGTAGCCTCCGATGGTGACGATGCGGTCGCCGATCTCGATGGCATCTCCCAGGCGGATGCGTACGGGTTCGCCCGGTGTGCAGACGATGCGGTGGCCGTCGCGAACGACGGCGGTGCCGTTGGTCGAGTTCCGGTCGGTGATCCAGCCACCGGAGGTCTCCGCGGTCGCTTCGAAATGGGTCTTCGACAGGGAAAGCGTCTCGTCGCGCACAGGCACGATGACCGCACCTGCCTCGGGGGCGGGATTGCGGCCGAAGATCGTGCGCTTGGAGACGGTGACTCGCGTGCCGTCGTCCCAGGTGAAGATCAGCCGATGCCCGGGGATGCTGATACGAGTGTCTTCGATCTCGGAAGAGTCGTGAAGCACCGGTGCGGGCGTCGGTGCGGCTTCGGCGCGCAGCAGCGTCTCCTCGGGAAGCGCTGCCTCCACATTCGCCGTCGGCGGCGCATCGACCGGCGCCGGTGCGTTTCGTGCGGGAGGGGCATCCTGAGTGATTCCGGGGACGAAGGCGATGAGCGGATCATCGTTCGTCATTGCAGGCTTTGCGACCGGTTGCGGCGCAGCCGAAGCCGCGGGCTGCGGAGCGGGCGGCTGCGGAGACGCCAGATGCTGGGGCGGGGTCTGCTCCCCGCCCCACGGCTGAGCAGGCTGCGGAGCGGCGAACCCACCGGACGAAACGGGCGCTGCGGGAAGACCGGGAATCGGTGGGGTCGACTGCGGGGGGAACGCCGGCTGCGGCGGGGTGGCCAGGTTGGGTGCGGCCTGCTCGGGAAACAGCGGCGTCGGGGGGCCGGGCTGCGACCCCTGAAAGTTCACAGGCGGTTGTGGACGCGGCGGGATCTGCGTGGGGTGGGTGGTGGGCCCGCCCGCCGTCGAGGGACTGGTTCGTGCGTCCAGCATCAGCGACTTCGCGACCTTGTCGTGCCAGCCTTGAAAGCGCCCTGTCCCGTCGAAGAGGGGGGTGAAATACCCCACGACAATGGATGCTGAGAGTCCGAAGATGATGTTGCGCAGCAGAGTGCGTCCGAAGCCGAGCGGAGCGCCGGTCGTCTCATTCGCGAGACGGAGCCCCTGGGCGCGCATGCCGATCGAACCCTTGCCGCTCTGCATCAGCGTGTAGACGACGGACCACCCGACCATGATCAGCCAGACCAGTGGCGCTCCTATGGCGAGCACGCCGAGCAGCCCGTCGCCCCCTGCCAGGGTGGCGAAGACGACGAGCACGATTGCGAGCACGGCGCCGAGACCGCCGGCGATCGCGGCATCGATGATGTACGCCACAGCGCGCCTCGACGTCGGGGCGACGGTGCCAAACGTCAGTTGAGTCATGATGTCTCGCTCTCGGGTGCTGCGGATGTACTGCTCTTGATCGTGCCAGGTTCTCGCCGAACGCGCGCGGCCGCTGTTTCCTTCAGCGTCTGGAAACCGTTCGACAGCGCGGATCCGCCCAGAAGCGACCGAAGACTCAGTCGCGCCTTCATCCGTTTGACGAACCCGACTTCGCTGCCGAGGCCGACGACGATCTGGTCCACCTCGCTCCAGAATGCGTCGACTTCTTCCTGCGTCGGCTCGTTCGGGCCGAAGACCTCTGCATCGGCCCGTGCGGCGAGCGTGGTCACGGCGGGCACGGCCAGCGAGCCAGAGACCGAGACCGCTTCTTCACTACGCGTGGCTCCTGGCGCGAGCCGTGCGCCGTAGTCGACGGCACGGTCGGTGAGTTCATCCCATCCCCCGGCGATGCGATCGGCCGTGAGTGCGGCCGATCGCCGTGAACGACGCCGCGACGCCTTCCAGGCGCCGATGATGATGAACGGCGAGAGAATCAGGGCGAGCACGGCCAGCGAAATACCCGCGATCAGCAGAATCGCACCGATGATGCCCGCGATGTTCAGCGACTCATCCTCTGATTCGCGGTCGTCCGGGAGCGTCGGGGGCAGGTCTGCCGGCTCCTGCGGCGGGGGCGGCGGCTGCAGAACCTGCGGCTTCGGGTCAGCACGAGGCTTCGTGTTCTGGTCGTTCGGCACCTGATCCTCTGGGGGCGTCGGATCGAACGTCACCCAGCCGAAGCCGTCGAAATTGATCTCTACCCAGGCATGGATGTTGTCGCCCGTGGCGGTGAACTCTGCAGTGCCCTGCTGCTCTTCAGCAGGATAGAAGCCCATCACCACTCGTGCGGGGATGCCGAGTTCGCCGGCGAGCAGCGCCATCGCGACGGAGTATTGCTCGTCGTCACCGATCATCTGATCGCCGCCGATCAGCGTGGAGATGCGCTCTGATGTGTGTCCGGCGCGCGAGATGACTTCGCCCTCGAGTCCGTGGCTGAAGAAGCCGTCTTCGGAGAGGAAGCTCTCCAGCGCGCGCGCCTGTTCGATGGGCGTCTCTGCATCCGACACCGTCTCCGCGGCCAGCGAGGTGAGGTCTTCGGGTACGTTGTCGTTCTTCGGCAGGCGAACCGTGCCGAAAGCGGCATCGCCGATCTGTTCGTCGGTGATCTCGGCGGGGATGACGGTCTGCACGGTGTAGCTGTCGCCCTCGGCGAGGCCGTTCGTCGAGACCGCCGTGCCTGTGCCTGAGCTGTAATAGGTGTTGCGACGCAATGTCTCGGCGTCGTCGCCTTCGAAGGCGAACTCAGAGACATCACCGGCGTTCGGCACCCACACGCCCGAGTACTCGCCGATCTCGATGTGCAGCGTCACGGGCAGGCCCTCGGCGTCCGGCGACATGTTCGAGCGGATCGGTGTGAACGCGCTCGACGAACCGGGTCCGCCGTCGACGACGTTGATGACCTGACCGTCGAACTCGTCCATGGTGGCCAGTCGCACACGGGCTTTCTCGGGAAGTCCTCGCACTGTGAAGAGCGCCTCGTCCGCGTCGTCGCGGACGTGTCCGCGATACGACTGCAGGGCGCTGGGATAGTCGTGCACGTTGAACGGGGGGATGATCACGTCGCGCAGCACGTGTCGCGCTTCGGACGGCGCGGTGAAGGCGCTAGTCGCCACACCGACGCCGCCTGCGACAGCGAGAACGGCCACGCCGGCCACGAGCCGGCGCATCCGCATGTGCCTGGCCCGAGACGGGTCGACCTCACTGACGGAGATCGCGGCATTCTGCGGTGACCAGATCTGGTGAAGTGCCAACCACGCCATGCTCACGATTGCGAATGCGGCTCCCTGGATGACCGGAGCGGCGGGCTCGGGCGTGCCGAGTCCGATCACGACAGCGAGCAGCACAGCTGCAGGAATCAGCGCCCAGGCAGGCTGCGGCAGACGCAGCGCCAGCGATGCCGTGAGGACAGCGGCGACCAGCAGCAGCAGGAACGGCACGATGAGGTGACCGTCGGGCGCCGCCACCGGCGCGACTGTCGTGAGCATCTGCTTCCACGAAGTCACGACGCCGAGAGCCAGTTGCTGCAGAGTGTCGATGCTCGGGATGACGCCGGCGATCGCCGTGTGCGGTAGGGCGAGCGCACCGCCGAAAACGAAGTACGCGAGAACGGTCATCCCGGCGATGATCAGTATGCCCCACCGGCGCCAGGCGGCGACGGCAGCGATCGCGGTTCCGAGCAGAGCGCCGCCGATAGCGGCGGGGAGGTATTCGGCTCCGGCGAAACTCGGCCAGAACCCGGCCACAGAGACGCCGAGAAGCAGCGCGACAGCGCCGAGGTTCAGCGCCAGGCGGCGCACGGAGATGGCCGGTACGGCGGGCGCACTCATGCAAGGACTTTCTGAAGAGCGAGGGGAACCTGGTCGAGGGCGCCGACGCTGACGACGTCGGCATCGGCGATCCGGCGCAGCGCAGGCATCTCGACGCTCGTGTCAGCGACGACGGCGATGACACGAGCGCCGAACGGGAGCCGCGCGCAGGCGCGGCGAAGGTCTTCGGTGGCGACCTTCGGACCGCAGATGAGCACGACGACACTGGCCAGCGGCGCGGTGGCCGCGATGACACCAGCGAGCTCGGGCACGCCTCCCTCACGCGGTTTGCTGTTCTCGACGGCCGAGAGCGAATCAAGCAACTGTTTGCCCGTGCCCGCTCTGAGCTCGCGGCCCTGGACGCGCACGTCGACGCGCTGCGAGTCACGGATCGCGCGCAGGCCGACGGATCCGGCGATCGAGATCGCGAGTTCGAAATCCGCGTCCTCTGCGTAGTCTCCGGAAGAGCGCGAAAGGCCGATCACGAAATGGGATCTGCGCGTCTCTTCGTATTGACGCACCATCATCACCCCGGTGCGCGCGGTCGAGCGCCAGTGCACGTGCCGGAGGTCATCTCCCGGCTGGTACTCGTTGAGCGCGTGGAAGGAGACGTCGTCTCGCGAGAGGTCGGCGGCGGGAAGCCCCTCGAGGTCGCGGAGAAATCCGAGCGACTGCCCGTCGAACAGCACGGTCTTCGGATGCACGTACAGATCGACGGGATCGTCGCGGCGATGAGCCCGCTCGAAAAGGCCGAGGGGGTCACCGCGAACGACGCTGACAGGACCGACTTTGACGACGCCTCGTCGCTGAGTAGGAATCGCGAAAAGCTCTTCGGCCTTCTCGCCAGGGGCCAGTCGCTGGATGCCGAACTCGCCGCGGCCGTTGCCTACGGGGAGTACGACCCGCGAGGGCAAGATCGCGCGGTTGCTCGGGTTGGAGAGCGTCAGTGCACCGACCGCTCGCTCGCCGACGACCACACGGTTGCGAGCGAGGTCGAGTGCGACGTCGTACTCGGTTCGTCCGATCAAGAAGAACGCGCAGAGAATCAAAGTGATCACGACGACCACAGCCGCCAGGGTGAGCTCGAACCAACCGAGGCTCTGACCGGTGATCCAGAACACGACCGCCAGAGCCATGAGCACCCACGCCAGCGGCCGGATGGCACTGGTGATCTTCAACAGACGCGCACCGATGCGCGCGCCGATGACCGCCGCGATGTCACGCCATCCGGCGTCGCGTTCGATCTCCGGTGCGGCCGACAGCGTCTGTGCTGTCATCACGCGGCCGTTCGCGCCTGCGGTGCTGCCACGTCCTCCAGCACCCGTGCGACCACGACGTCGGCTGTGGCGCCGGCGAACTCGGCTTCCGCATCGAGCAGAAGACGGTGCTGCCACGCGGGGCGGACCAGTGCCTTGATGTCGTCGGGCAAAACGTAGTGGCGCCCGTGAACGGCCGCCCACACCTTCGCGAGGCGGATCATCGCGATGGCACCACGCACCGAGACTCCGAGACGCACACCGCTGTCGTTGCGGGTCGCTTCGGCGAGCTCTGCGACGTAGCGCAGCACAGCGGGTTCGACGTGCACGGATGCGCCGAGATCGGCCATGTCCGCTACGGCGCTGGTGGTGATGATCGCGCTCAGTCCGGCCGAGGGGTTCCGCTCGGACGCGCCGCCGAGGATGCTCTCGGTGACGGCGAGGTCGGGGTAACCGATCGACGTCTTGATCAGGAAGCGGTCCAGCTGCGCCTCGGGCAGCTTGTACGTGCCCGCCTGTTCGACGGGGTTCTGAGTCGCGATGACCAGGAAGGGACGCCCCGCCTCGTGGGTGACGCCGTCGATCGTGACCCGAGACTCCTCCATGACCTCCAGAAGCGCCGACTGCGTCTTCGGGGATGCGCGGTTGATCTCATCGGCGAGCACGATGGACGCGAAGATCGGGCCCTTGTGGAACTCGAACCGGTGCGCCTGCTGGTCGTAGATCGTCACACCGGTGACGTCTGAGGGCAGCAGGTCAGGGGTGAACTGGATGCGCGAACTCGTACCCTGCACGGTCGCTGCCAGCGCCTTCGCGAGGCTGGTCTTGCCGGTGCCCGGTGCGTCTTCGAGCAGCACGTGGCCCTCGGCGAGCATGGCTGCCAACACGAGGCTGACGACTTCGCGCTTGCCCTGCACGGCTTTGTCGATGTTGTCGACGAGCCGGTGGAAGGTGCCCTGGAACCAAGCTGCCTGTTCGGGGGTCATTGTCATTTCTGTATGTTCCTCTGTGTCTGTCTCATGCTGCCGCGACTACCAGCTGCGTTTCTCATATGCTTTGCCGTCGATGGTCACCCAGACGTTCTCGCCCGGGTACCCCCAGGTACAGCCGAGTTCCGTCGTACCGTTCGCGGGAAGGTGACGGCTGTTGTAGGTGCTGATCGTCGCAGTGCCGCCGCTCGGGTAGGTGCCCTTGCACTCGATGCGGTGATTGCCTGCGCTGAAGTCTTTCGTGTTCACCACGAACTTGTGACAGTGGCTGGACGTGCAGTCACCCGGGATGATGTTCTGGCTGCCCCGGCTGACCCAATCCCGCGGGTCCGGCCTCTTGTCGGTCGTCGCGCTATCGCTGGCCACCGTCGACCACGTCGTGTCGTTTCTCACGCGGACGTCGATCTTGAAGGTCTCCGAGTACGGCTTGCCGACGGTGCGGTTGCCGCTGTTGCTGACGTTCTCCCACGAGCCGGATGCCCCGGGCCCTGTCACCCTGATCTGCGTGTCAGTGATGGCCTTGCCGTTGTCGCCGTTGTTGCCCCACGTGAGTGTGATGTTCGATCCGTTGTTCCTGGCGTTCGCCTTCGGCTGCGGCGGAACACCATACGGCCTCACCGAGCTCGATGCCGCCGATTCGACACCGGTGTAGCTACCGGTGCCGGTGTTGGACAGCGCACGAATCTGCACGTTGTAGGCGGTGCCGTTGGTCAGGCCGCCGATCGTCTTGTTCGTGAGCGCCTGCCAGTTGCCACCGGTGTTCAGCCGGTACTGATAGCTGACCTCCGACTCCCGTGCACCGTTGCGTTTGTCCGCGCTGAGCACCCACGATGAGGTGATCGTGATCGATCTGTCACCGGGCGTGATCGTCGGCGTTGTGGGAGCATCGGGTCGAATCGCGCCTCGTCGCTCGGCGGAAGCCGGACTCCACGGTCCCCAGTTCGCCTTGTTGGTCGCGCGGACGATGTAGGTGTATCCGGCTTCAGAGGTGTCGACCACGACCGCCTGGCTGGTCTGGCCCGCCGCCACAGGAATGGTCCTCACCGTGGTGCCGCCGCGAAGGACCTGCAACTGGTAGCCGGAGATCGCATCGCCGTTGTTGTTCGGGGCGACCCAGGTGACCTGCATCTGCGCTTGATCGCCCACCGCCGCGAGTTCGGCGGTCGTCGGTGCGGCAGGCTGCATCGGGGGTCCCGCAGGAACCATGCCGAGCGACCATCCGCTCCACGCCGAGGGGTCAGGCGCGCGGTTGTGCGCCTGCACACGCACCTGGTACGAGGTGCCGTTTTCCAACCCCTCCCAGGTGAGGCTGTTGCCCGTCACACCGGCCTTCTCCGTGATCCCAGACGGCGGTGCGGGCGAGATCTGCAGCGTGTACGACTCGACGGGCGAGCCGGGTGTCGAAGGGGTCTGCCACGCGACATCGAGCGACTTGTCGCCGAAGACGAGCGTAGGCGGAGTCGGGGTGTCCGGACGCGCGTCCGGGCGTGCGATCTCAGACGCCCCCGAGGGCTGGGAGTCGCCGACGCGGTTGGTGGCGACGACCTGGAACGTGTACTCGACGTTGTTGGTCAGACCGTCCAAGGTGCACGTGGTCGAATCGCACTGCTTGCTATAGGGGCTTCCTGAGGTGCTGGAGACGGTGTACTTCGTGATCTCGGCGCCGTTGTTCGACGGTGCCGAGAACGACACCACGACCGTGCGGTCCTGCACACTCGTCACCTGCGGACGACCGGGGGCGTCCGGCACTCCCTGTACTGTCAGCACGACGCGGCCATCGACCTGGCGATCGACGTCCTCGGTCGCATCCTGAATCGTGTAGCGCAGCACGAGGGTGCCGACGAACTTCGCACTCGGCGTCACCCTGACCTGATCGCCCTCGACGGATGCGGTCCCGCTACCGGTCTCTGGAACGACGGACAGCAGTTTCAACGGCGTTTCGGGGAACGGGTTGAAGTCGTTGTCGAGCACCGGGACCATGATGGTCTCGCCCTGGTTCGCTTCATCGATAGTGTCGGGGTTCGCGGTGGCGGGCGCTCTTGTCGACGCTGTCACGCGGACGATGACGGTGCCTTCGATCGGCTCGGTCTCGCCGTCCGACACACGGATCGTGACCGTCTCGGTGGTGCCCTTCTTCGCGTTCGACGCGGCCTCGGCGAGAAGCGTCGTACCCTCGATTCTCGCGCTGACGCCGTTGCCTGCGTCGTCAATGATCGAGAAAGTGTGTTTTCCTGCGTCTTCAGGGTCCGGGTCGGTCGTCAGTGCTGCGAGATCGAGGCTCGACGCATCCTCGCCGGGTGCGACGTTGATCTCGCCGCGGGTGAAAGTCGGCTGTTGGTTGTCGGGCGGCAGCACCGTGATCGGGATCGTGAGGGTGGCCTTGCGACCCTCCGGGTCATCGGGACCGGTGCCGTCGGTCACCTCGAAGGTGAGAGCGTCTTCGCCGAAGTACCCGGCAGCGGACGTGTAGACGAGAGTCGAACCGTCCTTGACCAGATCCGATCCGTCCGCATGCACCGCGCTCACCTTGGCGTGCTCGGTGATCGTGACCGTTCCGCCGCCGGCGACGTTGACATACTCGTCGAGCGGCAACTCTTTCTTCTCCCCGCTGATCACCTCGACCGGGTTCGTGGAGGTGAGCGAAGGGCGCAGTTCTTTGACCGCAGGCACGAAGATGAACGCCGAGGTCTCAAGCCCGTCGCGGTCGGTGAGGGTGTAGCGGATCAGCTGTCGCTCTTCGCCGACCGTCACCTGCACCTTGCCGTCGTCGAGGCGGGTGCCGCCTGCGCCGACTTCCACGTCGAGCGCTTCGGTCGTACCGTCCGGGTCCTCATCGTTGGCGAGGATGTCGATGTCG
>JBEBSN010000029.1:0-29151 GCA_040394295.1 Microbacterium sp. | reverse complement strand
AGGATGATGCCGGTCTCGTACTCGGCCTGCTTGCGCACCTTGTCGGGGATGCCGCCCGGGTAGCGGTACTGGAGGCCGTTCTCGACCTCCTTGATGAGCCAGCTGTCTTCCGTCTCCCCGTCGGGCACGGGGAAGCGCGGCATGTAGTTGGCCGAGGTGTTGAACTCGACCTCGCAGCGCTCGGCGATCAGCAGCGTGTTGTCACATGCTTCGGGGTGATCGCGGAAGAGCTGGCGCATCTCCTGTGCCGTCTTGACGTAATAGCCGTCGCCATCGAACTTGAAACGGTTGGGATCGTCCATCGTCGAGCCCGACTGCACGCACAGCAGTGCCGCGTGCGCATCAGCCTCATGCTGGTGCGTGTAGTGCGAGTCGTTCGTGCCCACGAGCGGGATGCCGAGATCCTTCGAGATCTTCAGCAGATCGGTGATCACTCGTCGCTCGATGTCGAGTCCGTGATCCATGATCTCGGCGAAGTAGTTCTCCTTGCCGAAAAGGTCTTGGAACTCAGCCGCGGCAGCGCGCGCAGCGTCGTACTGCCCGAGGCGCAGACGCGTCTGGATCTCTCCGGACGGGCACCCCGTCGTGGCGATGATGCCCTTGCTGTAGGTCTGCAGCAATTCGCGGTCCATACGGGGTTTGAAGTACTGACCTTCGAGACTCGAAAGGCTGCTCAGCCGGAAAAGGTTGTGCATTCCCTCGGTGCTCTGGCTCCACATCGTCATGTGGGTGTAGGCGCCGGATCCCGAGACATCGTCGCGCTTCTGATCGGGAGAGCCCCAGGCGACGCGTGAACGGTCGCTGCGGTGGGTGCCGGGGGTGACGTACGCCTCGAGGCCGATGATCGGCTTCACACCAGACGCCTTTGCGGCGTTGTAGAACTCGAAGGCCGCGAACGTGTTGCCGTGGTCGGTCACTGCGATGGCCGGCATGCCGTAATCTGCGGCCGCCTGTGTCATCGAGGCGATCTTGGCTGCGCCGTCGAGCATCGAGTATTCGCTGTGTACGTGCAGATGAACGAAGGAGTCGGATGCCACGCTTCGAGTCTACGTCGGGGCGCGGACGCCGGCGCTTCCTGAGCGGCCCGGCTGAGGGCTGGCGCCGCATCCTCTCAGCCTCCGGATCAGGCGAAATGTGCACGGGAGATACGGCGCCAGTGCGCTCCCTCGACGCAGATAGGCTGACGGCATGCCCGTAGAGCGCCGCAATCGCCTGACGCCCGACGAACGACGCATGCAACTGCTTGCAGCGGGAGTGAACTTCCTTGCCGATCACCCGCTCGATGCACTCACGATGGATGAACTCGCCAGGCGGGCGGGGGTGTCACGCGCGCTCGCGTTCCACTATTTCGATTCGACCAACGCCATGCACCGCGCCGTCGTCACGATGGCGAGAGATGCCTTGGCCCACGCCACTGCTCCCAGGCCCGACCTGCCCCCGCGCGAACGCATCGACGACACTCTGCTGCGTTTTGCCGGATTCGTCCGCGAACATCGGAACACCTTTTCGTCTCTCGTGCGCGGCGTCGCGAGCGGGGATCCAGCTGTTCGCGCTGTCGTGGACGAGTCTCGCGAACTGAACGCATCCCACGTCCGTGACGCGTTCGTCGAGCTGGGTGTACCTGCGACTCGGGCCTTGACCATTAGTCTTCGTGCGTGGGTCGCCTTCGCCGAGGAAGCACTCGTGATGACGGCGATGGATGGACGAACGGACGACTTCGCGATAGCGGAGCTGCTCAGCCGCACGCTCGACGGCGCGGTCGCTGCAGCGCGCGAGAGCACGATCTGACGGGACTCAGTCCTCGCGCAGCACTCCCAACGCGTGTGCGAGGTCGGCGGGATACGGGCTTTCGAACTCGACCCACTCCCCCGTCGCGGGATGGGTGAAGGCGAGCCTGTGTGCGTGCAGCCATTGCCGGATGAGTCCTAGCCGGGCGGACAGCGTGGGGTCGCCACCGTAAAGAGGATCGCCGACGCACGGATGCCGATGGGCGGCCATGTGCACGCGAATCTGGTGCGTACGTCCGGTTTCGAGGTGGATCTCCAGCAGCGATGCGCCAGGGAACGCCTCAAGCGTCTCATAGTGGGTGATCGAGTCTTTGCCGTCCGCGATCACGGCGAACTTCCAGGAGTGATTCGGGTGCCTGCCGATCGGCGCGTCAATCGTGCCGGCGAGCGGATCAGGGTGCCCCTGCACGACAGCGTGGTAGATCTTCTCGACCGTGCGTTCCTTGAACGCGCGTTTCAGCACGGTATACGCGTGCTCGGTCTTCGCGACGACCATGAGCCCGCTGGTGCCGACGTCCAGACGATGCACGATACCCGTGCGTTCCGCCGCACCGCTCGTGGAGATGCGAAAACCCGCGCCTGCCAGGGCGCCGAGCACCGTTGGACCCTCCCATCCCTGCGAAGGATGGGCGGCGACGCCGGAGGGCTTGTCCACGACGACGATGTCATCGTCGTCGTGGATGATGCCGAGTTCCGGCACGACCACGGGCACGATCTTCGGCTCCTCTTTCGGCCGCCATTGCACGCTCAACCACCCGCCTGCGTGCAACCGGTCGGATTTGCCGAGTGTCGCGCCGTCCAGACTCACGCCACCTGCCGCTGCCACCTCCGCGGCGAACGTGCGGGAGAAACCCAGCATCTTCGCCAGGGCCGCGTCTACGCGCGCACCCTCGAGTCCGTCGGGAACGGGCAGCGATCGGGACTCCATCGTCAGTCCTTCTCCGACTCCGCGACAACGGTGTCAGCGACAGGGTTGGCCGCGTCGCTGTCGGAGCCGACCGCGTCAGAGTCAGCAGCCGCCATCTCTGCCTCGAGGTGGTCTTTCTCACGGGTGCCGTCGAAACGAAGTCCGAGCACGACCAGGAGGGCGACCGCGACCATTCCGCAGACGATGAAGATGTCGGCGATATTGAAGATCGCCGGCATCATCCACGGCATCGAGATCATATCGACGACGTGACCGACGGCGAATCCCGGCTCCCGGAGAAGCCGGTCGGTGAGGTTGCCGAGCACGCCGCCCAGCAGACAGCCCAGAACAACCGCCCACAGACGTGAGCGCAATCCGAAGGCCTTCCAGACGATGATGGTCGCCACGACGGTAAGAGCGATCGTGAAGATCCACGTGACTTCACTGCCGAGAGAGAAAGCGGCACCCGAATTGCGAATGTAGTACAGCTGAAAGAACTCGCCGAGAACCGGAACCGGCTCGTGGAGGGGAAGGTTCTCGATCGTGAGATGCTTCACAAACTGATCGGCGGCCAGCACCACAGCCGCGAGAATCGCGACGATGATGCCAGCCGCCGACCGACGAATCTGGCGTCGTTCTGGCAACAGAGCGACCTACAGTCCGATCGCGGAGACCGGCGTCGAGTCTGTCGAGTTCGACTTCTCGTCGAGGTCGCGGAGCTGCCCCTCGATGTAGCCGCGCAGCTGCGTGCGGTAGTCGCGTTCGAAGGTGCGCAGCTCCGTGATGCGAGCTTCGAGCGTGTTGCGCTCGCGCTCAAGACGTGCCGCATCCTCACGCTGCTTGGCCTGCGCCTCGCTGCGGATGCGCTCGACCTCGCTCTGAGCTTCAGAGATCAGCTGGTTCTTCTTCGCCTCGCCCTCGGCGACGTGCTCGTCGTGCAGGCGCTGCGCCAGCTCGATGATGCCAGCTGTCGCGCCGGTGGACGCGGTGGCGGCGGGTGCCTCTTCGGCAGCCGGAGCCGGCGCTGCAGCAACGGGGGCCGGAACGGCCTCCACGACAGCAGGGGCCTCAGCGGCGTCAGCGGACGCTGCGGCGGGAGTCTCGCCCGACTCATAGGCGGCGAGCTTGCTCTTCAGCTCAGCGTTCTCCTCGAGGGCCTTGCGCCACTCGACGACGATCTCGTCGAGGAAGTCATCCACCTCGTCCGGGTCGAAGCCGTCCTTGAAACGGACGTGCTGGAACTGCTTGGTGACGACGTCATCCGGGGTAAGTGCCATTTTTTCGGCTCCTCTTTCGATGAGTTCTGTTGCCAGTGACTGAAGCATGGCTCGGTATTGATCCGGCGCGTACCCGGGGCGCGCACCATCGGAGCAATCATAGTCCGGCTCGCATCTGTGTGCGAGACGAGGTGTCAGGTTCAGATGAACGCGCGCACGATAGACATCAGGATCAACACGGCCAGCATCGTGAAAGTGAATCCGAAATCCAGCGAGAGCGTGCCGATTCTCAACGGAGGGATGAATCGGCGGAAGAAGCGGATCGGAGGGTCCGTCACGGTGTACACCAGTTCAGCGGCCACGAGGCCGCCGCCCTTGGGACGCCATTCACGATTGAAAAGCGGGATGTAGTCCAGAATGAGCCTTGCGAACAGCACGAAGATATAGATCAGCAGGATCAGGTGAATGATCGATGCGACCGCAGAGACCAGCGTTTGCACGGGTCAGGACTGGTCGAAGCCCGCAGACTCCGGGTCTGCGTGAGCGATGCCTCCGTGACCCGACACAGCGATGTTCTCAGGCGAGAGCAGGAACACCTTGCTTGTGACGCGCTCGATACGGCCGTAGAGACCGAGCGAGAGCCCACTGGCGAAGTCGATGAGACGGCGAGCGTCCGCGTCGCTCATCTGGGACAGATTGATGATCACGGGAACGCCCTCACGGAAGCTCTCGGCGATCAACTGCGCGTCACGGTACTGCTTGGGGTGCACGGTGAGGATCTCGTTGACTGCACCAGCGGAAGGCTGGCGGACAGCGACAGGGCGCCGCAGGGGCGTCACCGGCGCCGGCGCAGGCTCGTCCTGATCGCGATCGCGCTGTGCGCGTGCAGTTGCTGGAGCGGCCTGTTCTTCGTAGGCCTCTTCCTCGTCGGCGAGGCCCAGGTACACCATGGTCTTCTTGAGCGGGTTTCCCATCGTGTCCTCCGTGTGTTCGACATGGGCTGGTCTTGTTTCGAGGTTAACCCCGGTCAGGCCGGGGTCCGGTGATTGCCGACCCGATCCGCAGGTGTGTCGCACCTGCGGATATCGCTTCGGCGAAATCGCCGGTCATACCGGCGGAGATCCATGTGGCATCCGGAGCGATCGACTGGATGCCTTCAGCGACCTTGTGTAGACGAGCGAAGGCGGATGCCGGAGCTTCGTCGAGCGGCGCGACCCCCATGACCCCGCGCAGACGCAGGGACGGGAGCGACATGATGTGCTCGGCAAGCGCATCGGCCCCGCTGGGCGCGACTCCCCCGCGTCCGGAATCATCTGAGAGGTTGACCTGCACGAGCACGTCGAGCACGTCGTCGCTGTCAGCCGAGCGTTCGAGCGCATCGGCGAGCTTCACGCGGTCAACCGAATGCACAGCATCCGCACTCCGTCTGATCGATGCCGCCTTGTTCGTCTGAGCCTGACCGATGAAGTGCCAGCGCAGCCCATCGAGGTCGGTCTCGGCCACTTTCGACGAAAGCTCTTGCTGACGGTTCTCACCGACGTCACGAACGCCGAGGGCATGCAGTTGCCGCACCAGCGACGCCGGGTGGAACTTGGTCACCACGATGCGGGTGATCTCGTCTGCGGCCCGTCCTGCTGCGCGCGCAGCGTCCGCGATCTGGGAATCGATCGCGGACAGCCGCGCGGACAGATCGGTCAACGCGGGTCTACTTCAGGAACTCGGGGATATCGATGTCATCGTCAGCGAACGCCGGCTCCAGGCTGGTCGCGGCGACGCGCGGGGCCGGCTGAGTCTCGCCCGGCTCAGCAGCGGACGCTCCGGCACCGTCGGACAGAGAAACCTCGGGCAGGGTGCTCGCCGCCGGACGCGAGACGACCATCGGGTCCAGGCGCAACGACGGCTCTCCGCCGTCGAAACCTGCGGCGATGACGGTGACGCGCACCTCGTCGCCGAGGGTGTCGTCGATCACGGTACCGAAGATGATGTTCGCCTCGGGGTGCGCGGCCTCCTTGACGAGATCTGCGGCGTCGTGGATTTCGAAGATGCCGAGGTTGGAGCCACCCTGGATCGACAGCAGCACGCCGTGTGCGCCTTCGATCGATGCTTCCAGCAGCGGGGACTCGACCGCGAGTTCAGCAGCTTTGATCGCTCGATCTGCACCGCGCGCGGAACCGATGCCCATCAGAGCAGAGCCTGCGCCCTGCATGACCGACTTGACGTCGGCGAAGTCGAGGTTGATGAGCCCCGGTGTCGTGATGAGATCGGTGATGCCCTGCACACCGGCGAGGAGCACCTGATCCGCCGTAGCGAAAGCCTCGATCATGGAGATGCCGCGATCGCTGATCTCCAGCAGCCGGTCGTTCGGAACCACGATGAGCGTGTCGACCTCTTCTTTGAGCTGGGCGACGCCCGCCTCAGCCTGGCTCTGGCGACGGCGGCCTTCGAAGGAGAACGGCTTGGTGACCACGCCGATGGTGAGAGCGCCGATCGACTTCGCGATGCGCGCGACGACGGGGGCGCCACCTGTTCCGGTTCCACCACCCTCACCCGCGGTGACGAACACCATGTCGGCGCCGGCAAGCGCCTGCTCGATCTCTTCGGCATGGTCTTCTGACGCACGGCGGCCGACCTCGGGGTCGGCACCGGCGCCGAGTCCACGGGTGAGTTCGCGGCCCACGTCGAGCTTGACGTCGGCGTCACTCATGAGCAGCGCCTGTGCGTCGGTGTTGACCGCGATGAACTCGACGCCGCGCAGCCCGAGATCGATCATGCGGTTCACGGCGTTGACGCCGCCACCGCCGACGCCGACGACCTTGATCACGGCGAGGTAGTTCTGGTTCTGGCTCATGGCCGGCCTCCGATTATTCGAGCCTGGAAAAGGGTGAACCTTAAACCTCAACTAGAGGTGTAAAGTATTTCCCGGTATTGCGTTCTCTTGATCGAAGGTATGCGGGTTATTGGCGCGCGGACGCAACGACACGGGCGTGTCGCTGCTTTGGCGCGAAAAACCTCGAGTCCGCGCCCCGTGATCGCGTCAGCCGGCGACGACGACCTCGGTCGAGGACACATCGAAGGACCTCGCGTCGGGGTTCGCCGCCATAGCGCTGCTGAGGCTGATGGCCTTCTCGACTGAACGCTCTGCGTTGCCCCACACCACAGTCAATCCGCTCGAAAGCTTCAACGTCACATCATCGAGCGTCGATGCCGACACCTCAGTGACGAGTCCGCGCACGTCCGCAGGCAGCGAGCGCACCACCAACCCGACCGACTCGAACGCCGCTGAGGAGATGCCGCCGGCGACCTGCAGCACCGGCTGCCCCTCCGGCCGAGTCGGCGTGGTGTCGAGGCTGACCCCTGCTGCATCGACCAGGGTGAAACCGGCATCCGACTCCAGCACGCCGATCGGCGTACGCTCCGCGATGCGGATGGCGAGCTCATGAGGCGGTTTGGCCTCCAGCGCGTATGTCTCGATCAACGGAAACGCGATCAGCGCCGCCTTGACCTCACTCTCGTTCACGAGTGCCAGAGGCGTGCCGATCTGGTCTGCGAGCGCAGACTCGATCGCGCTGGGATCGAGCGAAGATGTTCCGACGACAGTGACCTTCTCGACGGCGAACAGCGGGCTGTACGCGGCAGCCACACTGCCCCCGATCAAGAGCACCACGGCTCCGGCGCCCGCCAGCCATATGATCCTGCGGCGGCGTGAACGCTGCGTGAAGCGCCGGATCTCCGCTCGCAGCGTCTTGCGGCGTGCGCGAGCAGCACGCCAGACATCACGTGCGGTCAGGGGCTCCAGGTTCTCGACGCCTGGCTGCGTGTGCTCGTACGCGTCATCGACGTTCTCGGCTGCCCGCTGCGCTGCGGCATCGCGCAGATCGATCGGCACGCCACCTTCGCTCATCGAGCGTGAAGGAGCAACCGGTGCAGGCTTCGCCGCCGGTTCTGGCGTTGCCGGGAGAGGCGGCGGACGACGCATCGTTCAGGCCTCGGAAACCCGACGCAGTGATTCCAGCACCTGCGGAATGATCAGATGAACATTGCCGCAGCCGAGGGTGACGACGAAGTCACCTTCGCGCGCGACCGTCGCCGTGTAGTCGGCAGCCGACTGCCAGTCGGGAACGTAGTGCACGTTCTTCTGATCGCCGAAGGCACCGCTGACCAGTTCTCCGGTCACGCCCGGAACCGGGTCCTCACGCGCGCCGTACACGTCGAGCATCACGGTGTGGTCGGCGTAGGTCTCGAGCACTTCTGCAAACTCGCGGAACATCTGCTGAGTGCGCGAATAGGTGTGTGGCTGCTGGATGGCGATGATGCGTCCCGACCCCACGACACTGCGCGCGGTCTCGAGCGCCGCTTTGACCTCGGTGGGGTGGTGCGCGTAGTCGTCGAAGACGCTGACGCCGTGCTCGGTCCCGTGAAGCTCGAAGCGGCGCACCGTTCCGGCAAAGGACTCGACAGCGCCTACCGCACCGGCGAGGTCGTAGCCGAGTTCGATCAGCACGGCCACCGCGCCCGCCGCGTTGATCGCGTTGTGCTCCCCCGGGACGGCGAGCTGCATGCGCGCAGACGCGCCTTGATGATTGACGGTGGCAGCGACCGGACCGGCTGTCGAGATGTCGGTGAGACGGACGTCCGCGTCCTCCGCGAGCCCGAAGCTGATGACATTGCGGTGCGACAGTCCGCGCTTGACCAGAAGCGCTCCTGGGTCGTCGCTGGATATCACGACCGCTTCACTCGCCCGATCCGAGAAACGGATGAAGGCATCATGGAATGCCTCCTCCGAGCCGAAATGATCGAGGTGGTCGGGGTCGACGTTGGTGATGAGAGCGATGGCGGTGTCGTAGAGCAGGAAGGTGCCATCGGATTCATCTGCTTCGACGACGAACAACTCGTCGGCGCCCGAGGCGCTGGAGGCATTCAGCTGTTCGATCACGCCGCCGTTGACGAAGCTCGGGTCAGCCCCGAGCGCATGAAGAGCGGTGACGATCATCCCCGTCGAGGTGGTCTTTCCATGGGCTCCGGCGACGGATACCAGCCGGCGTCCCCCGATGAGCCAGTGCAGCGCCTGTGAACGGTGGATGACGTGCAGCCCGCGCTCCTTCGCAGTGACGAACTCCGGGTTCTCGGGCCAGATCGCTCCGGTATGGACGACGGTGTCCGCATCCCCCAGGTAGGCGGCATCGTGACCGACGTGGACGGTCGCGCCGGCAGCCGCAAGGCTGCGCAGGTTGTCGCTGTCTGCGCGATCGGATCCGGAGACGCGGATGCCTGCGTCGAGGAACATCTTCGCCAGACCGCTCATACCCGAACCACCGATCCCGATGAAATGGGCAGCGGTGATGGTGTCTGGAATCGGAAGGGAGAGGTCAGGTCTGATCATGTCTGCTCCATCCTAATTCGCCGTGCTGCGAGCAGCCCCCAGCACACGATCTATCATCGCGATCACGTTCTCGGTTCCCGTGCGCGTGCCGACCTTCTCTGCCGCGGCTGCCATCCGGTCGATGCGCGCCCGGTCGCCGAGCAACGGCACGATCTCCGAGCGGATCGCATCACCGGAGAATGTGGCATCGTCGAGAAGAAGAGCAGCGCCCGCCTCGACCGCGGATGCGGCGTTGAACCGCTGCTCGCCGTTGCCCACCGCGTATGGCACGTACACCGCGGGAATGCCCAGCGCGCTGATCTCACTCACCGTCGCCGAGCCGGCGCGCGAGACGATGAGGTCTGCCAGCGCGAAGGCGAGATCCATCCGGTCGACATAGCGACGCATGGCGTACCCCGGCACATCAGGATCGACGAGATCGCTGCGCTCGCCCGTGACGTGCAGCAGCTGCCACCCCGCTTCGAGCACATCACCCCATGCATCGGTCACTGCGTCGTTCAGCCGAACGGCGCCGAGCGAACCCCCGAACACCAACAGGACAGGGCGCGCAGCATCCAGCCCGAACGCCGCGGCCGCTTCGGCACGCGTCGCCGAGCGATCGAGCGTGACCACCTCGTGACGCAACGGCATCCCGACCACTTCGCTACCCTTGAGCGCGGTGCCGTCGAAGGCGACGCCGGTGCCTGCGGCCCAGCGCGCGCCGAGCACGTTCGCCAGTCCCGGTTTCGCGTTGGCTTCATGAACGACGAAGGGCACGCGCTCACGGCGCGCGGCGACGTATGCCGGAGCCGAGGCGTATCCGCCGAAACCGACGATGACGTCGACGCCATGCTCGCGGATGTGCGCACGAACCTGCGCCACCGCTCGGCGGAAGCGCAGCGGAAAGGCCGCTGCCTGACGATTGGGCCTGCGCGGGAACGGCACCTTGTCGACGGTGAGTAACTGATAGCCGCGCTCCGGGACCAATCTGGCCTCGAGCCCTTCCGCGGTGCCGAGCACGAGAACGTCTGCGTGGGCGTCGCGAGCGCGCAGACCATCGGCGACGGCGAGCAGCGGATTGACGTGGCCGGCGGTTCCGCCGCCGGCAAGGAGGTACGTGGTCACTCGGTGACCTTACCCCGCTCAGGTGCAGGAATGGTGCGAGCGAAGGCGAGGAGCACACCGCAGGCGAGGAGCACAGACAGAAGCGCGGTACCCCCCTGCGACATGAAGGGCAACGGCACCCCCATCACAGGGAAGACGCCGATGACGACGCCGATGTTGATGAGTGCCTGACCGAGGATCCAGATCGTGATCCCGCCCGTCGCAACCCGGATGAAGGGGTCGGGTGTCTTGCGCATGACATGGAAAGCACCGACCGCGAAGAACGTGAACAGCGCGAGCACGACGAGGCAGCCAAGCAGCCCCAACTCTTCGCCGACGATCGCGAAGATGAAGTCGTTCGACGCCGCCGGGAGCCAACCGTACTTCTCCTGGGAGTTGCCGAGGCCGAGACCGAAGAATCCGCCGTTGGCCATCCCCCACACGGCATGGATCGACTGATAGCAGATCCCCGTGTAATCGCTCATGTCGGTGCACACGGCAGTGATACGGCGCATCCGGTTCTCGCTCGACAGCGCGTAGGCCAGCACCGCGGCGGCTCCGAGCAAAAGCGGCAGGATGAATAGACGCAGCTTCACCCCTGAGAAGAACAGGCACCCCAGCAGCACCAGCACCAGCACCATCGCCGTGCCGAGGTCGTCACCGGCGATGACAGTGCCGATCGCCAGTACTGCGACCGGTACCACCGGGATGAAGACGTGGTGCCAGATGCCTAGGCGCGCCTGCTTTCGAAGCAGCACGTAGGCCACCCACAGCGCGAGCGCCAGCTTGAGGAACTCGGAGGGCTGCATCGTGAAACCCGCTACCTGAATCCAGTTGCGGTTGCCGTCGGAGCCGATACCCAGTGGAGTGAACACCAGAAGTTGCAGCGCGGTGGCGCCGATCAGCGCCGGCCATGCCATCCGCTTGAGGAACTTCAGCGGCAGCCGGCTCACGACGAACATCAGCGGGATGCCGACGACGGCGAACATGCCCTGTTTCAGCGCCGTGTCCATGACACCGGCTTCGCTCGCGCTGGTAGCGGAGATCACCATGATGATCCCGAAGACGGTCAGCAGAAGTGCGGTTGACGCGATCAGCAGGAACTCGGACGACGGCGGAGTGAGCAACCGCCCCAGTGAGACGCGTGCGGCGAGCCCTCGGGACTCAGTGCGCGGTGGGCGGGAGACCTGTGTCATCGGCGCTCCCCCGGTCGATCCAGTTCTGCACCGCCTCGGTGAAGCGGTGGCCTCGATCCGCGTAGCCGTCGAACTGATCGAAGGACGCTGCAGCGGGAGCCAGCAGAACTGTTCCCCCATCGACGGCGATCCCCGCAGCGATCTCCACTACACGGGTCATGACCTCTTCAGTCTCCCCAGGGACGACCTCGATCACCGGGACTGTTGGCGCGTGTCGCTCGAATGCGGCGACGACTTCTTCGCGCGCGACGCCGATGATGACGGCTGCGCTGGCGGATCGGCCCGCATTCATCACAAGATCCGAGAGATCGACGCCTTTGAGATCTCCACCGACGACCCAGACCGCTCCGGGGTAGGCCTTCAGAGACGAGGCGGCCGCGTGCGGGTTGGTCGCCTTCGAGTCGTTGACCCAGGTGATGCCCGCGTGCTGAGCGACGACCTGAATGCGGTGAGCATCCAGACGGAACGATTCCAGCGCACGGCGGATCGCCTCAGGCGGAGTGCCGAGAGAACGAGCGAGGGCGCTCGCGGCGAGGATGTTCTGCACGACGTGCGGCGCGTGCAGCCCTGCCTTCGCGAGATCTTCGATCGTCGTCAACTCCAGGGCGCTGTGTGCTCGGTCATCGTGGAACGCGCGGTCCGCGAGGATGCCGTCGACGACGCCGAGATCGCTGGGTCCGGGGACTCCGAGATCGAATCCGATGGCCCTGGCACCCTCGACGACATCGGCATCTTCCACCATTGTCCGCGTCGCCGTGTCTGCTTTGTTGTACACACAGGCCACGCGTGTGTTGCGGTATACGAACGACTTGGCGTCGCGATAAGCCTCAGCGCTGCCGTGCCAGACGAGGTGATCATCGGCGAGGTTCAGACACACCGACGAGTACGGCACGAGCTCTCCGGCGGTGCTGCTCTGACCGATGTACCAGAGCTGATGGCTCGACAACTCGACCACCAGCACATCGAAGCCCGCGGGATCGCGCACGGCATCGAGAACCGGAATACCGATGTTCCCGCACGGCGCTGCGCGCAGGCCACCCTCCACGAGAAGCGTCGCGGTGAGCTGGACGGTCGTCGTCTTGCCGTTGGTGCCAGTGACGAGCACCCAGTCGGCAGGAGTGCCGTCTGCACGCACGACCTTGTCGCGAACACGCCACGCCAGTTCGACGTCACCCCAAAGTGCGACGCCGGAAGCCTGCGCCCACCGGATGATGGGATGCGACGGCGAGAACCCCGGAGAAGCGATGACGATCTCAGGGGCGAAATCGACCAGCGCGGCAGGCGGTTGATCGAGTGATCCGACGTCGAGCCTTGCTCCGATCAGCGGGATGAGTCGCTGGTACTCGTCCGAGGCTGTCTCCGACAGGACGAAGACCTCAGCGCCGAGCTCGGTGAGCGTGTCGGCCACCGAGAACCCTGTCACCGACAGCCCGAGAACCGCGACGCGCAGACCTTTCCAGTCCGCATGCCAGCTCGTCAGCGAATCGAGTCGCGCCTCGCTCATCCGCCGACTCCGGTGAGCCATTCGACGTAGAACAGGCCGACAGCCGACACCGCGAGCAGCCCGGCGATGATCCACAGCCTGACCACGATGGTGACCTCGGCCCACCCCCGCATCTCAAGATGATGATGGAACGGGCTCATGAGGAACAGCCGCTTGCCGCGCGTGAGCTTGAAGTACAGTCGCTGCAGGATCACAGAACCGGACGAAAGCACGAAGACACCGGCGATGACGAAGAGCAGCAGCTCGGTGCGAGTGAGGATCGCCATGGCGGTGATGACGCCGCCGATGGCCATCGATCCCACATCGCCCATGAAGACCTTCGCCTTCGGCGCATTCCACCAGAGGAAACCGATCAAACCCGCACCGAACGATGCTGCCACGATGGCGAGGCTGAAGGGGTCTCGCACCTCGTAGCAGACGTCGAGATTGTTCGTGTCGACCGCGCTCGCGCACGCCTGCTTCGACTGCCAGAACGCGATGAGGCTGTATGCGCCCACAACGAAAACACCCGATCCGGCGGCAAGGCCGTCCAGACCGTCTGTGAGGTTGACGCTGTTCGATGTCGCGATGCCGATCACAGCGATCCAGATCAGATACAGGATCCAGCCGAGGATGACCCCGAAAGCGAACAGATTCAGCCAGGTGATGTCGCGGAACAGCGAGACATAGCCGCTCGCCGGCGTCTGCCCCCAGCCATTCTTGAAGTTCAACGCCACGACTCCGAACGGAACCATCACGACGAGCTGTCCGATGATCTTGCGCCAGCCTGACAGGCCGAGACTGCGCTGCGATCGCACCTTCATGTAGTCGTCGATGAATCCGACGGCCCCGAATCCGACCATGAGCCAGATGACCAGCAGAGCTGACAGCGACGGCGGGCTACCGCCCGCGTAAGAGCCGACGAAGTAGCCGACGATGGTACCGACGATGAAGATGACGCCGCCCATCGTGGGAGTACCGCGCTTTGCGCCGTGGCTCGGGTTGGCGATGTCTTCGGGCGTCCGGATGACCTGCCCCCAGCCCAGACGACGGAACAGTCGCAGGAAGACCGGAGTCAGGAAAAGAGTGAAGGCGAGCGATATTGCGGCTGCCATGAGGAGTGATCTCACGTGAACAAGTCTCCCAGACGATCGCCGAGATGCCGGAGGCCCACGGAGTTTGATGATTTGACGAGCACACGATCGCCGTCACGAAGCTCTGTGCGCAGGTACTCGAACGCGGCGTCCTGATCGGGCAGGTGCACTGCTTCGCTGTCCCAGGAGCCCTCGCCGACAGCCGAGAGGTACAACCGGCGCGCTTCCGCTCCGACGACGACGATGCGCCTGATGTTCAGCCGCACAGCCAGCAGTCCGACGCGGTCGTGCTCTTCTCCTGCGCTTTCGCCCAACTCGGTCATCGCCCCGAGGACGGCGACCGTTCGTTCTTCGGGGCCGGTGATCTGTGCGAGTGTGCGCAGCGCGGCGGCCATCGAGTCGGGGCTTGCGTTGTAGGCGTCGTTGATGATGCGCACGCGGTCGTTGCCCATCGGCTGCATCCGCCAGCGTTCTGCGATCTCGACCGTCCCGAGCCGAGCGATGGCGTCTGCGGTAGCGACGCCGAGGGCGCCCGCTGCCGCGATCGCCGCCAGGGCGTTGGTGACGTGGTGCGCACCGAGTACCTGCAGATGAAGCGGCAACGTCTCCCCCGCGACCTCGATCACGCATCGGGTGCCGTCTGCAGCGACCCGAACGTCGCGCGCACGCACTTCGGCCGAGGCGCTCTGCCCGAAGGCGACCACGCGCAGACCGTGCTCTCTTGCGGTGTCGGCCATCGCGGCGACTCGCGGGTCATCGATGTTCAGCACTGCGACGCCGCCGGGGCGTGACGCGCCGATCAGCTCTGCTTTGGCCCGCGCGGTCTCCTCGATCCCTCCGAAACCTTCTGCATGCGCCATGCCGACCATGAGGATCACCGCGATGTCGGGCTCGACGAGACCTGCGAGGTGCGCGATGCTGCCCGGGGCGGCAGCTCCGAACTCGCTGACGAGGTAGCGGGTGCTCTCGCTCACACGCAACATCGTGAGCGGCGCACCGACCTCGTTGTTGTACGAGTTGACCGGCGAAACTGTCTCTCCTTCGTCGGAGAGAATTCGCGCGAGAAAGTTCTTGGTCGTGGTCTTGCCGTTGGAACCGGTGATACCGACGATCTTCAGCAGGCCGCGCGCGCGCACTCGCGCGACGACAGCCTTGGCGAGTGCGGCGAGAGCGGCGACGGCATCCGCGACGACGATCTGCGACACCTGCACGTCCACGACATGCTCGACGATCGCCAGCACCGCACCGCTTTCGACGGCTGCGCCCACGAAGCGGTGGCCGTCGGTCTCGGCGCCCGGCTTAGCGATGAATATCGCGCCGGGAACCATCTTTCTCGAGTCCGTGTCGACGATTCCGTTCACCGTGGTCTCAGCGGTGTCGGCGTCGACGACACGCAGATCGCCGCGAGTGATGGCGGCAATCTCTGCAAGCGACAGGGCGATCATGACATCTCCATGCGCGGCTCATCGCCGGCTAGTTGAATTTGGGCAGCAGCTCATCCATCGGCGCCGTCGAGGGCGATACGCGATAGGTCTTCAGTACCTGGGTCATCGCCTGCTGGAAAGCTGGCGCTGTTGCCGCGGATGAGGCAATTCTAGTCGGCTCGTCGAGCGTGACGATGACGACGTACTCGGGATCCTCCGCCGGCGCGAACCCGACCATGCTCGTGTAGTACTTGCCCGCCTTGTAGCCGCTGCCGTCTTCTTTGGGCTTCTGTGCGGTCCCCGTCTTGATCGCCACACGATAACCGGGGATCTTGACCTGCTCGGCAAGCCCACCCTGAACGGCGACGTTCTCAAGCATCTTCGCGACCTGATCGGCTGTCTCCTCTGAGACCACCTGCTTGCGCTGCGGAGCCTCGGGCTTCACGACCGTCCCGTCATCCGAGGTGCACGATTCCACGAGCGACAGATCGATCTTCTCTCCACCGTTCGCGATCGCCTGATACGCACCGGCGATCTGAGGAGCGGTCACGGTGTAGTGCTGGCCGAAGGTCGTCGCGTACAGCGACTGGTTGTCCCATCCCTCAGCGGGGTGCAGAACGCCTGGTTCCTCGCGCGGGAACTCGATGGTCCGCTCGCCGACCCCGAAGTCTTCGAGGTACTCGTGCCGCGTCTGCGCGTCCACCATGGCGCCGAACTTCGACATCGCGACGTTCGAGGAGTCGATGAGCGTGCCGGCGAGGGTGTAGCTGTAGGTCCCGTGGTTGAAGGGGTCGTTGATCACTGCCCCGTTGGGGAACGTCTCTCGATCCGCGGCCGAGACTGCGGTCTGCATACTCGCCGCGCCGGTCTCGAGCACTGTGGCAGCCGTGATCGCCTTGAACGATGAACCGGGCTCGAAGGTCGTGCCGAATACGCGCGTTCCCCAGTCCTCCGGAGAGGAGGCGCTCAGCTGATTCGGATCCATCGACGGCCACTCGGCGGCGGCGCGGATCTTGCCCGTCTTGACCTCGACGACAACTGCTGTCGCTGCCTGCGCGCCCTGCTTCTGCGCCTGCTCGGCGAGCATCTGCTGCATGTACCAGTTCAGGTCGCTGTCGATCGTCAGCTGCACGGAACCCCCGTCGAGCGCTTCGACGACACGCTCGCTGCCGGGAATGATCTCGCCGCCCTTGCCACGCAGATAGGTGCGCTCACCATTGGTCGGCGCGAGGCAGGATGTCTCCAGCTGCTCAATACCCGCCTGTCCCTTACCTTCGGCATCGATGTAGCCGATGACGTTGCCCGCGACAGCGCCGTTGGGATACACCCGAGTCTCGCGAGGCTTCATGGACAAATAGACGAGACCCAGATCCCGCAGCTTCAGGTATTTCTCGGTACTCAGGCCGTTCTTGAGCTGGTAGTACTGCGAGTTCGGGTCGTTTTCCAGGTTCGCTGCGACCCCGGAGCGAAGTTCAGCGGCGTCCTGGCCCGTGATCGAAGCGATCTTGTCTGCGGCCTCGCTCCACGTCGTCTCGGGCGGCCCGTCTTCATCGTTCTCCAGGAGCATGATGAGGCTCGGGCTGAGCTGGGCGTCGTAGACCGTCATGCTCGAGGCGAGCACAGTGCCGTTCGTGTCGACGATCGAGCCGCGATTGCCTGACAGGGCGTGCGTGCTTCCGAGCTGGCCTACCTGCAGCGAATCCTGCACGTGATCGCTGGCACTCACGACCTGTATGTCGATGAGCCGCACGACGAAAGCTGCCAGCACCGCAAGTATCACCGCAAGGGCGACAACCGTACGCCGTCGGGGTCCGCGTGTGGCTCGTGTGCTCATGGTTCTCTCTCAACCGGTCGAATCAGCGTGTCGTCGGGCTGGGGAGCCCATCGGTTATCGGCGGAGGAAGGTCTGGATCAACGGTCTGTGTTCCGCCGTCAGCTGGTTTCTCCTTCTCGGCCGCATCGGCGGCAAGCAACGCTTTCCTGTTGAGGAGTGCGTTGTGCACAGCGCCGCTCCCCTTCGGATCGATCGTGGAGTTTTCACTCACACCGGCGTTCGCGCCCAGAACGGCTGAATCGCTCAGGCGCAGGTATGACGCCGACCCGGCCACGATCATGCCGAGGTCAGCAGCCTTGATCGCGAGCAGTTGCGGAGAGCTGACTCCGGCGAGCTCCTCCTCCAGTGCACTGGTCTGCAAGTTGAGCTCGCGCTGTTGCGAGTTGAGGTCGGCCAGCACGAAGGAGTCGTGCGTGATCGCCAGCGAGAGGCCGATCTGCGCAGCACCGATGAGCGCTGCGCCTGCAAGCGCGATGAGTGCGTAGGCGAGCTTCGGCCGCCGGTTGCGAGCGGGCGCGGTGACGGGAGTCAGCCGTCGCGACGGTCGCTCTGCGGGGGTGGCGGTCGGCGCGGGCAGAAGTGCTGCAGCGGTGGCGCGGCTCATACCGCCTCCCTGATTCGTTCGGCGGCACGCAGACGCACGGGGATCGCCCGCGGATTGCGCTGTTTCTCTTCGCCACTCGCCATCTCGGCGCCCTTGGTGAGAGCACGAAAGCGCGGGGTGTGCTCAGGCAGTTCGACGGGCAGTCCTGCCGGCGCGGTCGACTTGGATGCCGCGGCGAATGCCTGCTTGACAAGGCGATCTTCCAGCGACTGATAGCTCATCACCACGATGCGTCCGTTGACCGCCAGAGCATCCATCGCCGACGGAATCGCGTCGGCGAGCACGCTCAGTTCGGAGTTGACCTCGATGCGCAGCGCTTGAAAGACGCGTTTCGCGGGATGGCCGGCACGCTGCGCGGCAGCCGGCGTCGCTGCCTGCAGCAGATCGACAAGGTCTTGAGAGCGCTCCAAGGGCTTTTCCGCGCGTGCCTGCACGATGAACCGGGCGTAACGTGCGGCGAGCTTCTCCTCGCCGTAGCGTTCGAAGATGCGCCGAAGGTTGCCTTCGCTGTAGGTCGCGAGGACGTCGGCTGCTGTCGTGCCCTTGGTCTGATCCATGCGCATGTCCAGCGGGGCGTCTTTGGAGTACGCGAAACCGCGATCAGCATCATCGAGTTGAAGCGAAGAGACGCCGAGGTCCATCAGGATGCCCGCGGCACCGTTGGCATGCAGCCCGATCTCGTCGTACACCGTATGCACGAGCGTGACGCGGTCGGCGAACCGCTCCAGCCGCTGACCCGCTATGCGCAATGCATCGGTATCGCGGTCGAGACCGATGAGGCGGATGTTGTCGAAGCGCTCGAGGAGCGCTTCAGAGTGTCCTCCCATGCCGAGGGTCGCGTCCACGAGCACAGCGCCGTCTGCCTGCAGCGCAGGTGCGAGCAGCTCGACGCATCGTTCGAGGAGGACCGGGGTATGGATTTCGCGAGGGTTCATGATCTTATCCGGCGACCTTTGACTCTGATCCCCCTCCGCTTCTCGACCCGGCACCGGGGAAGTGTGTCGGGGCGGGAGCGGCGGGGCATCACAGTCGAAGGTCAGAAGAGTCCCGGAATCACCTCCTGTTCGAGCTCTGAGTAGGTTTCCTCGCCAGCGGCGAGGTAGGTGTTCCATGCGGCGGCGTCCCAGATCTCGGCGTGTGCGCCGACACCCGTGACGACGAGTTCTTTCTCAAGCCCTGCGTACTGACGAAGGTGCCCGGGGATGGTGATGCGGTTCTGGCTGTCAGGCATTTCTGCACTGGCACCGGAGAGGAACATGCGCAGGAAGTCTCGGGCCTGCTTGTTGCTGAGTGGCGCCGGGCGGATCCGCTCGTGCAGCTCTTCGAACTCAGCCGTGCTGAAGACGTAGAGGCAGCGTTCCTGGCCGCGCGTGACCACAATGCCGCTTCCGAGGTCCTCGCGAAACTTCGCCGGCAGGATGACTCGGCCTTTGTCGTCGAGCTTCGGTGAATGCGTCCCCAGCAACATCGGCCATCACCCCCTCTTTCCGGCCAAATTCGAGGTTTGCCCCACTTTACTCCACTTTCCTCCACATTCATATGAGCAACGGTCGACATCTTGGCATATTCGCGCCCGAGGCTCCACAGAATCCCCGGAATTACGCGCGTAGAACGCGCCCGATCGAGGTGGAGGAAAAACAAAAGGCCCGGATGCTCAATGCATCCGGGCCTAAAAAAGGAAAGAGGTCAGCGACCGTCTTGACGACGATCCCAACGATCATTCATGCGATCCATGAAGGACGCCGAAGTCTGCGGCGCCTTGGCGGGCGACCCCCGTCGAGGCGCCGGGGCAGAACCACTACGACGCGTCGGGGTGGCGGCGAGGATGACGCCCGAGAGCATCGCCGCAAATCCGATCACGCCGACGATGATGCTTCCCACCGCTCCGAGCTGATCGCCGAGGGCGACGGCGGCAACGAGTGCGCCGATACCGATGAGCAACAGCACCGCCCCGTAGACCAGGTTGCGGTAGCTGAGTGCGCGATCGCCGGAGGGCGCACTGACGATATCGGCGTCGTTGTGCAAGAGATGGCGTTCCATCTCATCGAGCAGACGCTGCTCCTGTTCAGACAGTGGCATTACGCCCCCTTTGTTCCGTGCCTTCTATTCTACGCTCGCAGAACGGCCGAGGCTAGCCATCTGCTGAGAACCTAAGCTGATTATCGTGCTCCCTTCATCGCAAGTCCAGGACGCGGTATCAACTCGACTGGAACGCTTCCTGACGATCCTCCGTTCAGAGTCCGCCGAATACGGCCCCGATGCCACGATCTTCTTCGATTCGGCGACCGACACCCTGCAAGGCGGCAAGCGCCTCCGCGCGCGCTTCTGCCACGCGGGTTGGCGCTCGGTGGCACGGTTCGAAGACCGCGACGTCACCGAGAACGACGCGGTATGGAATCTCTGCGCCGCGCTCGAGGTCTTCCAATCCGCTGCGCTCGTCCATGACGACCTGATCGACAACTCCGACACGCGCCGCGGACGACCAGCCGCGCACCGCGCGCTCGAGCACCGGCATCGTTCACTGGGGTGGACCGGCGATTCAGAATCATTCGGCCGCGCATCTGCACTTCTCCTCGGCGACCTGCTCGTCGCGTGGAGCGATGATCTGATCGTGCACGCGCTCATGGATCATCCCAACGCGCCGGCGGTGCGCAAGGAGTACGCGCGCATGCGGCGCGACGTCACCACCGGCCAGTTCCTCGACATCGCTGAGGAGTCTGCCTGGCAGGTGAACCCCGACTCAGAACATGCTGAACGCGCCCTTCGCGTCGCGACGCTGAAATCTGCGCGATACAGCATCGAGCAGCCGCTGCTTCTGGGCGCGCTGCTGGCTGGCGCGGACACGACGCAGCAGGACGCGCTTCGCAGCTTCGGTCACCCCATCGGAATGGCGTTTCAACTGCGCGATGACGTGCTCGGGGTCTTCGGAGAGCAGTCGGTCACAGGAAAACCCGCTGGCGATGACCTGCGCGAGGGAAAGCGTACGGTGCTGATCGCCTTCACTCGCGAACGCATCGGTGCTTCTGCCCGCCGAGTGCTGGACGAGTTGCTCGGCGATCCGCTGCTGGATGTCGAACAGGTCGCGGCGCTGCAATCCACAATCGAGGAATCGGGCGCACTGGCCAAGGTCGAGGAGATGATCACGTCCTACGCCCAGCAAGCCGATCGCGCACTCTCCGGCGCGCGACTGGACAATGCCTCGGTCAGCGGACTACGAGAGCTGGCGCGCGCGGCAACCGTGCGAACGGCGTGAAGGCCCTGCACTGAAGAGTGAGCGCGCCGAGGTGATCAGCCGAGGGTACGTGCCACCCGACGGACAGCACTCTTGTGGCCGGCGAGAAGAGCCGCGATAGGAGTTCTTCCGAGCTCCTCGTCCTCGCTCAACAGCCAGTCGATCACTTCATCGTCGGTGAAGCCGGCGTCCGTGAGCTGGATCACTGTGCCTCTCAGCGACGAGAGGGGGCTGCCATCGACGATGAACAGCGACGGCACGGCGAACTTCCCGTTCCGGCTCGACCCGACCAAATACTGTTCGGCGATGAGGCGCCGCACTCTTCCCAGCGGTTCGTCGAGGACCTCGACCAGGTCAGGCAGCGTCAGCCATTCGATGGCCGTGGGTTCGGGGGCAGTCTCAGACACGGTTCGACTATCTCACCTCGCGGCACGCATCGCACATCGAAACGGCGCAGATGGGCACATCTGGCGCTGATTCACTTCAGTCACATCTGTCACTTTGGTTGACTTCTCTATACATACGTGTCAGCGTTTCATAGGTCCACAAAGGGGGGGGAACCTTGAGACTGCACACTCACCACGTACGTACTCGACACGCCAGAATCGGTGTTCCTGCCGCAGTTCTGGGCGTCCTTGCCAGCGCATTCAGTGCGGCACTGGCCACCGCAGCCGTCTCTGTCGAAACCGGCTCCACACAGCTCAACTCATTTCCGAAAGCCCTGGCTTCGACGGCGAGCACAGTGCTCCCTGCGAGCAATGAGAAGCAGAAGCGCTATACCGTGAAGGCAGGCGACACGGTTTCGTCGATCGCCTCACGGTTCGACCTTTCGACTGTCGACGTACTCACCTGGAACGATCTGGGCTGGCGCTCGGTGATCTACCCCGGGCAGACCCTGGCTCTCACGCCTCCGGCTTCTGCACCCGCTCCCCCCGCTCCGGCCGACTCCGCTGGAATCTCGCACACCGTCGTCACCGGTGACACTCTCTACGGCATCGCGCAGAAGCACGGCACCTCGCTCAAGGCGATCCTGAGCGCGAACGGGCTGAGCACCGATTCGATCATCTATCCAGGCCAGAAGATCACGGTGTCCGGCTCAGCACCGTCGACAGCCGCCGCCCCCGCACCAGCCGGGCCTTCCACCGCTTCCTCAGGGAAGACGCACACCGTGGTGGCCGGCGACACAATCTACGGGCTGGCCGCGCAACACGGGACGACGGTCAAGGCCTTACTCGCTGCGAACGGGCTCAGCGCGTCCTCGATCATCTACCCAGGGCAGACGCTGATCGTGAAGCCCGCAACCGCAGCGCCTACCGCGGACTCACCGAAGACGGCGAGGCTGAACGCACCGCAGGCAGAGAACGCCGCGCTCATCATTCGTATCGGCCGTGAACTCGGCGTATCCGACCGCGGCATCGCCATCGCTCTGGCGACGGCGATGGTCGAATCCGGCATGCGCAACCTCGATTGGGGCGATCGCGATTCGCTCGGCCTGTTCCAGCAGAGACCGAGCATGGGCTGGGGCACGCCGGCGCAGATCATGGACCGCGGACGCAGCATCCGCGTCTTCTTCGGCGGTCCGTCCGATCCCAACGGGTCAGACAGCCGTGGCCTGCTCGACATCCCGGGCTGGGAGAGCAAAGCGTTCACAGACGCCGCCCAAGCCGTGCAGATCTCCGCATTTCCGGATCGCTATGGCCAATGGGAAGCGCAGGCCTACGAATGGCTCGCGCTTCATGGGTGATATTCGCCCCCTCCTGGTGGCCAAAGGGTGAGGCGCTCCCCGGAGTTTCAGCCAGTTATTCATAGACTCTGTACGTGACGACCAATCAGCAGGCTGATCCCCTCATCGGGAAGCTTGTCGACGGTCGCTACCGGGTTCGTGCACGCATCGCTCGTGGTGGAATGGCCACGGTGTACGTGGCTACAGACCTTCGCCTGGAGCGGCGCATCGCGCTGAAGGTGATGCACGGGCACCTCAGCGACGATTCGGTCTTCCAGAGCCGCTTCATCCAGGAGGCTCGAGCAGCCGCGCGGCTTGCCGACCCGCACGTGGTGAACGTGTTCGACCAGGGCCAGGACGGCGAACTCGCCTACCTCGTGATGGAGTATCTTCCCGGCATCACCCTGCGAGAGCTGATGCGCGAGCAGCGCCGACTGACGATCCCCCAGACGATCACCATCATGGATGCGGTCCTCGCGGGACTGGCAGCTGCACACAAAGCCGACATCGTTCACCGCGATGTGAAACCCGAGAACGTGCTCCTCGCCGAGGACGGTCGCATCAAGATCGGTGACTTCGGGCTCGCCAGGGCGACGACGGCGAACACCGCGACCGGACAGCAGCTTCTCGGCACCATCGCCTACCTTGCTCCCGAGCTGGTCACGCGCGGCACAGCCGATGCACGCAGTGACATCTACGCGCTCGGAATCATGCTCTACGAGATGCTGGTGGGTGAGCAGCCGTACAAAGGCGAGCAGCCGATGCAGATCGCCTTCCAGCACGCGACCGAATCGGTGCCTCGCCCCAGCGTGCGAAACCCCGGCGTGCCTGAGCAGCTCGACGAACTGGTCCTCTGGGCAACGGAGAAGTCACCCGACGAACGCCCCAACGATGCGCAGGAGATGCTGGACCGCCTGCGCGAGATCGAACGAGACCTCGGGGTCGCCCCTGCCGCCGTCACCACAGCGACCACGCCCTTGCGTTCGCAGAGCGACTCTGCAGAGGTCACGAAGCTACTGCCATCGACGATGGTGCTCGAAGACCCGACCGGCCCGATCGCCCAGCCCGTCGACAACGCAACGGTGCTCAGGCGACGCACCTCGAAGCGCCGCGCACGCGGTGCCTTCCTGTTGTCGCTCGTGCTGCTGCTGGCCATCGCAGCAGGCGGCGTCGGGTGGTGGTTCGGATCTGGTCCCGGATCGCTCGTCGCTGTGCCCGTTGTGGCTGGCCTCAGCTATGAAGACGCAGCGGCCGCGCTGGAGGAAGAGGGCTTCACACCGGTCAAGTCAGAAGAGAACTCCGTCGATGTCGAGGCCGGAATCGCGATTCGCAGCGACCCGGGCCAAGGCGAGCGTCTCGATCAGGGCGTCGAGGTCACTGTGGTCGTCTCCTCCGGGCCCGCGTCACGCTCGGTCGAAGCACTCAACGGCAAGACGGCCGACGAAGCGCGAAGCTACCTCGCTGAGCTGGGCATTGCCGTCTCCGATGACGATCTTCTCCTGTACTCGGGCGCTGCAGAGGGTGTCGTCATCAACGCCAGCGTCACGCCGCGCGGCGGCGGCGATGACGTGAAGTGCGGCGACGGCTGCGACGTCTTCGAAGCCGACACCGCTCACCTCGTGGTATCACTGGGAGACCTGCCCGACGTCGTCGGCATGACGGCATCCGAAGCCTCCGAAGCCCTCCGCGCAAAGGACATCTCCACCGAGACGACGGAAGAATTCCACAACTCAGTCGAACAGGGTCGCGTCATCAGCACGCATGAGCGCGCGAACGGCGGTAATTGGCGCCCCGGCGACACCATGACGCTTGTCGTCTCGAAGGGCCCGCAGCTGTTCGCCGTGCCGGATGTCGTAGGAATGACGCGCGACGAGGCAGCGCAGAAGCTCAGAGATGAAGGTTTCGAGCCGACCTGGAATGTTCTCTGGAGCGCCCTGGGCGACTCGAACACCAAAGTGACTGGAACGGATCCGTCTGCCGATTCCATGCGCCGCGCTGGCAGTGAGGTCTATATGCAGATCACCGGGGTGCTCTGACACTCAGCCTACGCAGCCTCGTGAAGATCGGCTCAGCGCTTCTCGAGCTCCTCAGCCACGAGGAAGGCGAGCTCGAGCGACTGCATGTGGTTCAGCCTCGGGTCGCAGAGCGACTCGTAGCGCGTCGCAAGACCCTGCTCGTCGATCTGCTCTGATCCACCGAGGCATTCGGTGACGTCGTCACCCGTAAGCTCGACGTGAATACCCCCCGGGAAGGTTCCCACAGCGCGGTGCGCCTCGAAGAAGCCACGTACCTCGTCGACGACGTCGTCGAAACGACGGGTCTTGTATCCGGTGGGCGTGGTGATTCCGTTGCCGTGCATGGGGTCGGTCACCCAGAGTGGCGTCGCACCGGAGTCGCGAACGGCTTCCAGAAGCGGCGGGAGTGCATCCCGGATCTTTCCGGCGCCCATGCGCGTGATGAAGGTCAAACGGCCTGGCTCGCGGTTCGGGTCGAGCTTGTCGATCAGCTTCAGAGCTGTCTCAGCCGTGGTGGTCGGACCGAGCTTCACCCCGATGGGATTGCGGATCTTCGAGAAGTAGTCGACGTGCGCGTCATCGAGATCGCGCGTGCGCTCACCGATCCAGAGGAAGTGCGCCGAGGTGTTGTACGGAGTGTCGGTACGAGAATCGATGCGTGTCATCGGGCGCTCGTAGTCCATCAGCAGGCCCTCGTGGCCGGTGAAGAACTCGACGCGTTTGAGCTCTTCGAAGTCTGCACCGGCAGCCTCCATGAACTTGATCGCGCGGTCGATCTCGGCAGCCATGCGCTCGTATCGCTGGTTCGCCGGGTTCTGCGCGAAGCCCTTGTTCCACGAGTGCACCTCGCGAAGGTCGGCGAAGCCACCCTGTGTGAACGCACGGATCAGGTTCAGCGTGGACGCTGCGGTGTGATATCCCTGCAGCAACCGGTTGGGGTCGGGCTGGCGGGAGCCCTCTGTGAAGTCGTAGCCGTTGACGATGTCGCCGCGGTAGGCCGCAAGCGTGACGTCACCGCGGGTTTCGGTGTCGCTGGATCGCGGCTTCGCGAACTGCCCTGCCATGCGCCCCATCTTGACGACGGGCATCGAGGCGCCGTAAGTCAGCACCACGGCCATCTGCAGAACCGTCTTGATACGGTTGCGGATCTGCTCGGCTGTCGCCCCGGCGAACGTCTCCGCGCAGTCGCCGCCCTGAAGGAGAAAGGCATTTCCGGATGCTGCGCGGGCCAGTCGATCGCGGAGGTTATCGACCTCACCGGCGAACACGAGCGGCGGCAGCGCGGCGATCTGCTGCGATACAGCGGCGACCTGATCCGCATCGGGCCACGCGGGCTGCTGCTTGATGGGAAGAGTACGCCAGGCGTCGAGTGCGGCGTCGTGCTGCTGAGGCATCTTCCCAGCTTACTGGGCGCGCGCGGCGTGTTTCGCCGTCAGGGACGCTGCGGCATCCGGTTCTTCACGGACGACGCGTAGACGTCGTCGTACTCCTGCTCCCCCAGCCGCTGAAGTGCCACCATGATCTCATCGGTGACCGAACGGAGGATGTAACGATCATTCTCCATCCCCTCGTACCGGGAGAAGTCCAGAGGCTCACCGATGACGATGCCGACGCGGACGATGTTGGGGATGCTCTGTCCGATGGGCATCGCCGTATCGGTGTCGACCATGATCACGGGGATCACGGGAACCTTGGCTTCGAGCGCCATCCGGGCGATCCCTGTGCGGCCCCGGTACAGCTTGCCGTCAGGGCTGCGCGTTCCCTCGGGGTAGATGCCCAGCAGGTCACCGCGACCGAGCACCTGCAGGCCGGTGTTCAGTGAGGCCTCCGACGCTTTTCCGCCAGAGCGATCGATAGGGATCTGGCCGGTCGCCTTCATGAAGTTCTTGGTCAACCAGCCTTTGATACCGCGGCCGGTGAAGTAATCACTCTTCGCCAGGAAAGACATCCGACGATCGATCAGCAACGGCAGGAAGACCGAGTCCGATACGGACAGGTGGTTGCTCGCGAGTATCGCTGCACCGTTCTGAGGCACGTTGGATCGCCCCACGATCCAAGGCCGAAAGAGCGCCTTCACCACGGGGCCGATCATGACGTACTTCATCAGCCAATAGAACATCGTCACGAAGTCTATCCCTGGCCTCGGCATCGACCGTCACGATCGCGCGTCCTGATGCGCACGACGAACGAAACTGAGTTCCAGCAGATACGCAACCCACTCCCAAACCCGCCGTCGGGACCGCACATTTGTGCCTTAGACTCTGTGGGAAAGCCGTACCCGACCGGTACCGAAGGAGTTGCCGTGGTTCAATTTGAAGTTCCCGCGATCGTCCCTGCTGATCCCGAGGCGAACATCACCGATCTGCTGGTGAAGCGCGTCGAGGCCACTCCGCAGATGGCGTTGTTCTCCGTTCCCGACGGTGCAGGTTGGCGCGACATATCCGCCGCCGACTTCCAGACGGCCGTCATCGCACTTGCCAAGGGTTTCGTCGCCGCTGGTATCCAGCCAGGTGAGAAGGTCGGATTCCTTGCTCGGACCACGTATGAGTGGACGCTGGTCGATTTCGCCCTGTTCTACGCCGGCGCCGTGATGGTCCCGATCTATGAGACCAGCTCCCCCGCGCAGATCCAGTGGATTCTCGAGGATTCCGGTGCGATCGCTCTCATCGTCGAATCGGCGGAGCACTTCGCCAAGGTTGACGAGGTACGAGGAGATCTGCCCCTGATCCGCGAGGTCTGGCAGTTGCAGGTCGGCGCGATCGACACGCTCACGGCTGCCGGCCGCGAGGTCACTGACGCCGAGATCGAACGTCGTCGCAACATCGCTGTGGGATCCGACATCGCCACCCTGATCTACACCTCCGGTTCGACCGGTCGCCCGAAGGGCTGTGTTCTCACGCACAGCAACTTCGTCGAGCTCACCCGCAACTCGGCGAAGTCCCTCAGCAAGGTCGTCGAGATGCCCGGGGCATCGACTCTGCTCTTCATCACCACCGCGCACGTTTTCGCGCGCTTCATCTCGATCCTGAACGTGCACTCGGGCGTTCGCACTGGCCATCAGCCGGACACGAAGCAGCTTCTTCCGGCCCTCGGATCGTTCAAGCCGACCTTCCTTCTCGCCGTTCCGCGCGTGTTCGAGAAGGTCTACAACTCGGCTGAACAGAAAGCAGAGGCCGGCGGCAAGGGCAAGATCTTCCGTGCCGCAGCCGATGCGGCGATCGAGCACTCGAAGCTGCTCGAAGCGGGTGAGAAGGTTCCGTTCGGCCTCAAGATCAAGTTCGCCCTGTTCGACAAGCTCGTCTACAGCAAGCTCCGCACAGCCATGGGCGGCAACATCGCCTATGCCGTGTCCGGCTCTGCACCGCTGGGATCGCGTCTCGGACACTTCTTCCACAGTCTGGGCGTCGTCATCCTCGAAGGCTATGGCCTGACCGAGACGACAGCACCGGCGACGGTGAACTTGGCCGACAAGTCGAAGATCGGCACCGTGGGACCAGCTCTGCCCGGCGTTGGCGTGCGCCTCGCGGAAGACGGCGAGATCGAGGTCAAGGGAGTCAACGTCTTCAAGGAGTACTGGAACAATCCCGAAGCGACAGCGGAATCGTTCCGCGACGGCTGGTTCCGCACCGGCGACATCGGCAGCTTCGATTCCGAGGGATTCCTCACGGTCACCGGTCGTAAGAAAGAGATCATCGTCACAGCAGGCGGCAAGAACGTCGCACCTGCGGCCCTGGAAGACCCGATCCGCGCCAACCCGATCATCGGTCAGGTTGTCGCCGTCGGCGACCAGAAACCGTTCATCTCGGCTCTGATCACCCTCGACCCCGAGATGCTGCCGACGTGGCTCGGGAACAACGGTCTCCCCGCAGACATGTCCTTGGCGGAAGCTGCCAACAACGATGCGGTGCGTGCCGAGGTTCAGCGGGCGGTCGACACTGCGAACCGCAATGTGTCGCGGGCAGAGTCGATCCGCAAGTTCACGATCCTCGAATCAGAGTGGACAGAGGACAGCGGTCACCTTACCCCGAAGATGTCGATCAAGCGCAACGTGATCATGAACGACTTCGCCGACGAGATCGCGGCAATCTACGACCAGCCGGTCACCACGACCAACGTGGCGCTCGGCGGCTGAAAACCACGGTGCACGAAGATGGCGCTCGCGCTTCGCGAGC
>JBEBSN010000028.1:0-30176 GCA_040394295.1 Microbacterium sp. | reverse complement strand
TCGCAAGTTCATCTCGGAGCGCGGCAAGATCCGCGCCCGTCGTATCACCGGTGTTTCGGTGCAGGAGCAGCGTCTGATCGCCACCGCGATCAAGAACGCGCGCGAAATGGCGCTCCTGCCCTACGCTGGCGCAGGCCGGTAAGGGGTAACGAGATGGCAAAGCTGATTCTCACGAACGAAGTTGTCGGGCTCGGAAGCGCCGGCGACGTGATCGAGGTCAAGAACGGGTACGCCCGTAACTACCTCATCCCTCAGGGTCTCGCCACGGCGTGGACCCGTGGTGGTGCCAAGCAGGTCGAGTCGATCCAGGCCGCCCGCAAGGCGCGCGCCATTCACGACCGCGACGAGGCTGTGGCTCTCAAGGACAAGATCGAAGAGACCAAGGTTCGCCTGGCCGTCAAGGCCGGCGCTGCCGGACGCCTCTTCGGCTCGGTCAAGACCGACCACGTCGCCGACGCTGTTGCCGATGCCGGCATCGGCGAGATCGACAAGCGCAAGGTGACCATCACCTCGCCGATCAAGTCGACCGGCGACCACGAGGCGACTGTGCGTCTGCACGAAGATGTCGTCGCGGTCATCACCCTTCAGGTCGTCGCAGCCAAGTAATCTGCAACGACTCACGCGAGCGCCCTCGATCCCTCGGGATCGGGGGCGTTTTCGTTGGCGGATGCGGTGTGAAAGCCCTGTTCTCGCGGGTGGATCGGCCTCGCGACGGGCGGGTTTGCGGTCGTTGTGGGCGTGACGCGCCCGACAAAATTCGGACTTGACTTCTCCCCAGGTTGTGCACATCCCACGAAGCGCATGACAACCTTCAATCAGTCGTTTAAACAGTTTGTCATCCACAGGGTGGGAGTAACACAAAAACCTGTTCACGGCTCATAAAAGGTCGGAAAGATGTTGCTCGCCACAGGGTTATCCACATGTGTTGTGCACAGACACTCCGGCGTTCTCCGCACATTCTCCACATAGTTATCCACAGGCTGTGTTGCAGCGTGTGGAGACCACTTCTAGCGTGGGGGAGCGACAAGATGTCGGTGGTGCGTGGTTTGCTCAGAGCTACCGCGAGAAACGCTTCGCCGTCGCGTGGCAAAGGCGTCGAAAGAGGCCTCAGGCCAGATCAGCAGCCAGCGCACTGAAGGGAGTCCTGTGTCGATTGCCGACATCTCGGAGGAGCGACTCGGCGGGCAGCGTAAACCCGAAAGAACGCCGCCGCACGACCTCCTCGCCGAACAGAGTGCTCTGGGCGGCATGCTGCTGTCGAAGGACGCGGTCGCCGATGTCATCGAGACACTCAGGGGCGCCGACTTCTACATCCCCAAGCACGAGTTGATCTTCGAGGCGATCCTCTCGCTGTACTCGCACGGCGAGCCCACCGACGTCGTCGCGGTCACCGATGAGCTCATCAAGACGGGCGAGCTGGGACGGGCCGGAGGCGCAGACTATCTGCACACGCTCACCTCGATCGTGCCGACCGCGGCCAACGCCGGCTATTACGGCGGTATCGTCTCAGAGCGAGCCATCCTTCGCCGTCTCGTCGACGCCGGTACCCGTATCGTGCAGCTCGGCTACGACGGTCAGGGAGATGCGACCGACCTCGTCAACAACGCGCAGGCCGAGATCTACTCGGTCACCGGCATGCAAGAGGTCGAAGACTATGTGCCGCTGACCGTTGCTGTCGATGCCGCTCTCGAAGAGATCGAGGCCGCCAGCGGTCGCGACGGATCGATGACAGGTGTGCCGACCGGCTTCAAAGAGCTCGATGAACTCACCAACGGCCTGCACGGCGGTCAGATGATCGTCGTCGCGGCGAGGCCCGCCATGGGTAAGTCCACGCTCGCACTCGATTTCGCGCGTTCCGCAGCGATCGGCCACAATCAGCCCGCGATCTTCTTCTCGCTCGAGATGGGCAAGGCTGAGATCGCGATGCGCCTGCTCAGCGCTGAGGGAGCGATCCCGCTGCAGCACATGCGCAAGGGAACCCTTGACCCTCGCGACTGGACGACGGTGGCGTCGACACGCGGGCGCATCAACGATGCGCCGCTGTACATCGATGACAGTCCGAACATGACGCTCGTCGAGATCCGCGCGAAATGCCGCCGCCTCAAGCAGCGCTCTGGTCTGCGGATGGTCGTCATCGACTACCTGCAGCTGATGACGAGCGGCAAGCGCGTCGAGTCGCGTCAGCAAGAGGTCTCTGAGTTCTCGCGTGCGTTGAAGCTTCTCGCGAAAGAACTTCAGGTTCCGGTCATCGCGCTCTCGCAGCTGAACCGTGGCTCGGAGGCTCGCCAAGACAAGAAGCCCCAGATCAGCGACCTTCGCGAGTCTGGCTCGATCGAGCAGGACGCCGACATGGTGATCCTGCTGCATCGCGACTCGGTCTACGACAAGGACGTGCGCCCCGGCGAGGCCGACCTGATCGTGGCCAAGCACCGTAACGGCCCGACCGCGACCATCAACGTCGCGTTCCAGGGTCACTACTCACGCTTCGCCGACATGGCGCCCGGAGGCGACTTCAACTGATCAGCAGCGCGGACTCGAACGTGCGGGGCTGCCTGTGTAGGCTTGTGGGCATGGGAACGATAAACGCAGCGCCGATGGTGGCGTTCTCCTATTCGATCCGCGACCGCCGCATCTGACGGCGGATCGCTGATCCTCAGGTGATCGCGCCGTCCTCCGGGAGTCCTCGCACCCCGGCAGCGCGTCTTTCTGTCGTACCCGCTGGTCGGGGTGCTCCGAACCATTCTTTGGAGCGCTCATGCGTACCCGTTCCGTCCACGGCGGCCGTCACGAACTCGGCCAGAACTTTCTCATCCACACGCCCACCCTCGACCGCATCGTCGGTCTTGTCGCTGAAACCGACGGTGCGATTCTCGAGATCGGTGCCGGTGGCGGTGCTCTGACCGCCCGGCTTGCCGGTCTAGGTCGAGAGGTCACCGCGATCGACATCGACGAGCGTCGTATCGCGGGGCTTCGACGCGCCCATCCGACGGTGCGCGTCGAGCACGCCGATGCGTTGCGGCATCCGCTCGACGCCCCGGTCATCGCGGGCAACGTTCCGTTCCATCTGACGACGCCGATCCTGCGGCGGCTGCTGCGGCGACCGAGATGGCGGCACGCCGTCCTGCTCACCCAATGGGAAGTCGCTCGCAAGCGCGCGAGCGTCGGAGGCGGCACTCTTCTCACCGCGCAATCGGCGCCGTGGTTCGAGTTCGCACTTCATGGCCGCGTTCCTGCACGCGCGTTTCGGCCGGTGCCGACCGTCGACGGGGGAATCCTGTCCGTCACTCGGCGGGAGTCGCCGCTGGTGCGGGCTGTCGAGCGGCGCGAGTACGAGAGATTCGTCGGCGACGTGTTCACTTCGCGCGGCCGCGGGATGGGAGCGATCGTGGCAGCGGTGTCGCGAGTGCCGGCGCACGCTGCCCGGCGTCGTCTCACCGCGGCTGGCATCCACCCTGCATCGCTGCCCCGTGACCTCGACGCGGCCCAGTGGGCGCGGCTGTGGGCTTCGCGATGAAGTCCGGCGCGTGCGGGACGCATTGATGACGCGAGGTCACGACGAGACAGGCGTCCGGGTGCCACACTGGCCGCGACCTCGCGGGCGTTTGAACTGAATGGCTCGGCGGCGTCAGATCTGGTTCACTCCGCCGTCGACCAGCACATTCGCGCCCAACATGAAACTGCTGTCGTCGGAGGCGAGGAACGCGATGACGCCCGCCATCTCCTCCAAGCGCGCGGTGCGACCGATCGGCAGCACCGCTGCGAGTCCCTCGTTGTATGCGGCCACATTCTCAGCACCGACGAGTTCGACGACCCCAGAGGTGTCGGTCGGGCCAGGTGAGATCGCGTTGACGCGGATGCCGCGATCCTTCAGTTCGTTCGCCCATGTGCGGGTAAAACTGCGCAACGCCGCTTTGGACGCTGCATAGGCACCCATGTTCGCGGCGCCGCGATCGGCAGACGTCGAGACGTTGACGATCACGGAGCTTCCCGTTTTCAGGAGTGGGATCGCCTTTTGCACCGTCAGCATCGTGCCGACGACGTTGATGCCGAACACGTGGTTGAGATCGTCTACGGTGAGGTCGTCGATTGACGCGAAGGTGGCGACTCCGGCGTTGGCGAAAAGGATGTCGAGACCGTTCCCTCGAGCGTCGACCGCTTCGAACAGGCGGTCGAGATCCGAGGATCTTGTGATGTCGCCCTGGATGGTCGTCACCTCGCGGCCGATCGATGCCGCGGCGTCGTCGAGCTCACGCTCGCGGCGCCCCATGATGAAGACGTGGGCGCCTTCCTCTACCAGCCGCGCGGCAGCAGCCCGGCCGATCCCGTTCGTTCCGCCCCCGGTGATCACTGCAGTCCTGCCTTCAAGCCTTTTCATGGTGCCTTCTCTTCCTATTCTGCACCGATCGGTGCGAAACAAGCACTCTACCATTAATGCATCGATCGGTGCAGAAGTGCTACGCTCGCTGTCGTGCAACAGTCGAAACCAGGGCGGCCTCGTTCCTTCGACCTGGAGGACGCCCTGGAGGGCGCCTTGACGGCGTTCTGGGAGCACGGCTATGAAGGTGCCAGCCTCGCCGTGTTGACGGAGGCCATGGGAATCTCGCGAAAGAGCATGTACGCCGCGTTCGGCAACAAGGAAGAGCTCTTCCTCAAAGTTCTGCACCGATATGAACAGGGCCCTGGCGCATATGTGCGGGACTCGATACACGCGACCACCGCTTACGAGGTCGCCGTCGCCTTTCTCTCCGGTGCCGTACGTGCCAGTACTCAACAGGGCAGGCCCGCTGGATGCTTGGGTGTGCGCGCTGCTCTGGCGGTGGGCGCCACCGGGAAGGCAGTGCAGGATATCCTCACGGCCTGGCGAGCCAAGCGTCAGCTCGACCTGACAAAGCGGTTCGAGCGTGCTATCGAGGATGGAGATCTGCCTTCGGGTGCAGACGTCGAGCTGATCGCCCGTTACCTCACGACCATCGCTGACGGTGTGAGCGTGCAGGCGACAGAGGGGGCCTCCGTCACTTCTCTGAGTCTTGTCGTCGAGGCAGCGCTCCTGCACTGGCCTCCTGCATCCCTACCGCGCGAATGACGACGCTGAGGAACATTGTGACGTGGATGAAAACTAGACGGAGCTGGTAGCGCGATTCAATCTGTGCGGGCGTCGGCGCCAAGTTTCGCCTCAGGCCGAGCCTGCGGCGAGGAGAAGGTATTCTCCTATAGCTGAACGCACGATCCGCGAACGTGGTGAGGAGCGATGCGATGCCTTGGAGCACGCGTGAGCTTGCCGAGCTGGCAGGTACGACAGTGAACACCGTCCGTCACTATCACCGAGTGGGGCTCCTGGATGAGCCCGAGCGTCGATTCAACGGCTATAAGCAGTATGAGGTGCATCACTTGTTGAAGCTGCTGCGCATCCGTCGCCTCGCAGATCTCGGTGTGCCAATTGCGCAGATGGCTGATCTCAGTTCGGGCGACGGGAGCGCCGCTGCAGTACTCGACGACCTCGATGGCGAACTCGAACGGCGCATTGAACGCCTGCAGGCGGCCCGAGCGAGTATCGCGGCGATCGTCGAGCACCGCGCGCCAGCTGACGCGCCCGCCGGCTTCGAGGCGGTCGCGTCGAAGCTGTCGGAGCGCGATAACTCAATGATTCACATCTACACGCAGCTGTTCGACGAAGATGCGCTAACTGATGTGCAGCGGATGTCAGCCGCTGAAAAAACAGACATCGATGCAGCTCTCGACGCCTTGTCGGCTGACGCGGGGGAGGAGGTCAGACAAGAACTCGCACGGCGTCTCGCCGGGATTCTCGCTCAGAACTATATCGACTATCCGTGGCTTACCGACCCTACCTCGCACCTGTCGAAGAACAAGTTCGTGACGGGGCAGACGTTCGTGGACGCCATGGCCGAACTCTACAATCCCGCTCGATTAGACGTACTCGTGCGCGCGAACACGCTCGCGGTCGAGATAGCGCGTGAGCGGGGCGAGCACCCCAAGCCAGACGAGCAGTAATCCCGTACGCGCTTGACCGTGTTCTGGGAACACAGTGTTGGCTCCGATCAGGAGGCCGCGGCGAACACGGCCGCCATCGCTGACCGAGCCGATGAATGAGACGGGAAACACGCATGAGCGCGCGACACGAGGATACGCATCTGACGCCGGACGAGACCCCGACCCCATCGGCGGTGACGGGCGGTCCGACCCTGGCGGAAGACCTACTTCTTCTGCTCTTCCAACCCGGCTCCGCCCCTGGTCGCACAGGAAGCATTGCAGGCGAGACCACGCTCTACTACGTACTCGCCGGTGCTGTACTTGCCGAACTCGCCCTCGGAGATCATGTCCGCACCGGAACCGGCCGAGTAGGCGCGATGACTGTCGAAGCGGTGACGGCGAACCCGCCATCTGACTATCTCCTGCGCTCGAGTTGGGAGTATGTTGCAGATAGGGCGCGGGGCGTCCAGACTGTGCTCGCCGCTACCGGGCCATCACTGCGTGAACCGCTGCTCGAACGGCTTATCGAACGCGGTGACCTCCAACGCAGCTCGCGCAAGACCTTGGGCATCTTTCGCAGGACTTTGCTCCAGGAAGGGGGCAGTGGCCGGCGTGACAGCCTGCTCGCCGAAGTGCGTTCCGTTCTGGTGGGAGGTACGCAGGCAACGGACCGCATCGCGGCTCTCGCCGCCCTCGTGTACGCCAGTGGCACCCTGCCCCAGTTCGATCCGTATATCCCGTGGATATCGATTGTCATCGCCCGCGCGGAGACGCTCAAGGACGGTAGCTGGGGTGCTGGGGCCGCAGCAACCGCCGTAACACGAACCGTCGCCGCCACTATCGTCAACCATGCCGCCGCCGCGGCTACGTCGGCGCAGCGCCGCTGACATCACGGTCGCCTGGAGCCTCGGCTTGACTGTGTGCTGGGAACACGCGTTGCACTTCTTCTGTGCGCGCTCGGCGAACGAGGTCCGCGCTTTTGTTCCGTGATCGCACCGACCAGGAGAAGGACATGTCCCAAGAGAAATCAGCAACATCCGTGAGCGGGGGGAGGCGGCGAGGACTGCCAGTGAGCGCAGGGGTCGCCGCCTTCGTAGCAGCCATCACGCTGGTCGCTGGCGTGCTCGTATCGTGCACCACCGCAGAAAGCTCGCCTTCCGAGACTGCCGGCAAGAAGACTCCCGATGTCGTCGCCCTAGCCGGCGCGCTGGCCGATCAGAAGGTGATGTGGGAGACCTGCGAGTTCAACGAGGATGGGCTGCCGATACCCGGCGCCGACATATCCAACGTCGAGTGCGCGACCATTCAGGTTCCTCGCGATTGGTTGGATCCCGATGATGACGCCACCTGGGACGTGCGTATCTCGCAGGCGAAGAACATCGACACGACTGATCCCGAGTATCACACCACGATCATCGCGCACCCCGGTGGCCCATACGCATCGGGGCTCTCTTACAGCACCGCAGTCCAGTCCTACACGCCTGAACTGCGCGCGACGACGAACTATGTGAGCTTTGACCAGCGTGGACTCGGCCAGTCGAGTCACGCGTCGTGCGACTACGAATACGATCCTGCGGGCGGACCCGCAGCAGCTGCCGAAGCGATCGGTGAATCTTGTTCGCAAGACCGGGACGTTGCGACCATGACCACGGAGCAAGCCGCCTACGACATGGACTTCATGCGTCACCTGCTCGGGCTCGACGCCGTGACGTACATGGGTTACTCCTACGGCACCTGGCTGGGCGCGTGGTACGGCGCGCTCTTCTCGGACAACATCGAGCGGATGGTGTTGGATTCGGCGACGGACTCGACGCAGCCTTCCATCCAGACGTTGTACAACTCGGCTCATGAGGGACGGGATCGCCAGTTTCGCCTACATCTGATGAATTGGATCGCGCGTAATGATGCGACGATCGGACTCGGATCGGATCCTGAGGCAATATGGGAACGGTACTTCGCGGCGACCGATACGCCGGAGAAGTCGCTCGCTGCGCAGTACGCCTGGAACGCAGCCAGTGGTTCGCTCGCATTCTCGACGCCAGCGCTGTACCCGGTCGCGGGGAGCCTAGTCGCCAGCGTGATCGCAAAGACCGAAGGCGCGACCGGGGCTGTTGACCCCGCCGAATTGGCCACGAGCATCGTCGCAGGCACGGAGCTGCCCGAACCGCTACAGGGCATCGCCGATCAGCGGCTTGCTCTGTTGGCTGCGCCGGCTGCGTCTGAACCGGGACAGCTCGTCAAGGGAACCCATGACTACGTGATCGAGTTCACCGCCTGCACTGACGGTCAGTGGACGCAAGGCCTCGAATACTGGGACGACTTCCTTAAGCGCACCGCCGACACGGCGCCTCTCACAGAACAGTTCGGTTTGCTTCTCACGCCGACGTGCGCGTTCTGGCCCACGGACTCCAAGAAGCCGCAGGTGGATGACAGTTTCCCCGAGACTATCGTCGTGCAGAGCGAACTCGACTCTATGACGCCGTTCGAGCAGGGGTGGGCGGCCGGGATCGGGCTGCCCAACACGAGCCTGATCGCCGTTGATAACGAGAGCATCCACGGCGTGTTTCCATATGGCACAGAAGAGGTGGATCGACCCGTGATCGAGTTCCTCCTGGGCGGCGAGCGTCCCGCACGCACGATCGTCGCTCCGGGTAAGCCACTGCCGCTCGAAGATGTTACCTATGAGTCATGGACAGCGCTCGACGAAAACGCTGAGCACTCTGGAGATCCGATGTTTACGGACCCCTGGATGCTTGCGGAGACCGCGAAACTGGAGACGCCAGCGAACTAGTGGCGCGAGTGAACTCAGCTCTGGGTCGCGCCGTAGAGGTAGTGCCTCAGAACGGTGCCGACGTCAGTGGTCGCGCCGACGATCTGGCGTTGCCAGATGAGGGCGTCGCTGATCTCGAAAAGCTCCTTGGCGCGCAGATCCGGATCTGCCAGGCCCAATCGACCGAGTGCCGCCGCGATGGCCGGGATCAGCTGGCGCCGCATCGGTGACTCTTCCAGCAGAGACCTGCGAAGATCGCCCGGTTCGAGCTCGACGAGCAACGCGTATCGAGCGCGCATCGCGTCAGAGCGCATCGCCGCTCCGTCGACGACGTCGTCGATCCCCAACAGGAGTTCTTCGATGCTTATCGATGAGTCCATTCGTGCGGACAGCGCGGGGTCGGAGAGGATCGCACTGACGTGCGCATCCGAACGCTCGACGAGGGAAGTCACGACGATCTCGAGCAGCGCCTGCTTCGTGGACGCGTGGTACGACGTCGTCCCTAGCGGGACCTGCGCTTCGCGATCCACTGCCCGGTGCGTCAGGGCGCGGAGCCCGCCGTGGGCGAGCACGCGGACAGCCGCTTCGGCTATCGCGTGGTGGCGCTCGGATGGACGGGGGCGGGACGACGGCATTTCATCAATTTTACTCTCTGGCACCAGTAATGGGGCTGGTTCCCGTGTGCGTGCCCGGACTTTCCTACCCGGCGGAAAATACTCTGGGGTGATCGATTTCGCTACACCAGTAGCAGAAAGAACACTACCGTTGTAGCATTGGCGCCGTGATGGCTGGTGTGGGGGCCACTTACGTCTATGCGTGACCGGGGGGCTTTCTGAGCCTGGGGCCCGGCATCTCGACCCGAGGTATTCCCGCGCCGCTGTGCGTTCCAGCGTGAACAACTACCCGCGCGATGGTCAAGCGTCGCTGAAAGGAAATACCCGAGAATGAAACTGAAAACAAGGCTGCGCGCCATAGGTGCGACAGCGACAGTGGCGGTGCTTGCCACTCTCGCGATGGGCAACGCCGCAGCGGCAGCACCGCCCTATGCCACCGAGGCGACTCTGACAAGCGTGGAATTCACCGAGTCGACTGTCGCGTCCGGCAGCGCGGCGGAACTGGCGGGCGCGTGGTCGCTCGATGACTTCGCGGAGACCCCCGCAGGTTTCGTCGTCGACCTTCCCGCCGGGCTTCAGGGCCTTGCAGATGCCTTCCCGCTTCTCGACAGTGCTGATGAGCCGATGGGCCAGTGCATCGTCGACGCTGCGCAGATCGTCTGCGACCTCGACTCTGCTTACCTTGCAGAGCACCCGCAGAACGTCTCCGGAACGTTCTTCTTCTGGGCGACCGTCGAAACCTCGGTCACCGAGAACACGGAGACCACGTATGACTTCGGCGGCACCGAGGCCACCGTCGTCGTGACGCCCAACCCAGACCTGTGCATCGAGAACTGCTCATGGCAGGGCGAGCCCACCATCAAGTGGGGCGAGTACGACCGTGAAGACAACACGATCAAGTGGTTCGTGCGCGTCGCCTCCGACGCAGACGGTGCGACCGGCGGCGAGCAGATGAGCGTCGTGGACACCCTCGGCCCGAACCAGGAGATGCTGACCACCTACGACGGCGTGAACTACCCGCTGCTGCTCGAAGCGAACACCTTCGAGGACTGGAACGGGTGGCAGGTCCCCGGACCCGTCCTCGAGGCTCCGACCGACTTCTACACCGTTGACGGCACGACCGTCTCCTGGACCGCCGAAGAAGGATACTTCTACACCGTCGTCTACGCAGTTCAGGTCACCGACGCTGGTGCCGCAGGCACCTACACCAACTCGGCGGTCTCGTCCGTCGACGGCGAAGAGCAGTCCGTGAACGCAGAGGTACTGCGCCAGGGCGGCGGCGGCACGGGCGATGGCGATGCTGTCGGACGATTCTCGGTCACCAAGGACGTCGTCTGGAACGACGAGGCCATCTCCGAGCTGACGTTCGAGGTCGACTACACCGTGACGGCGCCGGGCGGCGGTGTCACCGAAGGCGAGTTCACGCTCACCGACGGTGAGACCTGGACGAGCGAGCTGTTCGAGACCGGGTCGATCGTGCACCTCGACGAGATCCTGCCCTCCGCTCCCTCGAACATCGACTGGGAGACGCCGGTCTTCTCCGCGAACGACTTCGCCGTCGTCGGCGCCGAGACCACGCTGGTGACCCTCACCAACGAAGCCTCCGTCGCGCGCGGTGTCTTCGCCGCGTACAAGGTGCTTGAGGGCGATGCGGCTGAGCTCGCTGGAGACGTCACCTTCTACCTCGACTACGCCTACGAAGCCGGCCCCGGTTTCGCTGCTGGCTCGGGCGTGCTCGAGCTGCCGGCTGATGGCACCCTGGTCTTCTCCGAGCCCCTTCCGGTCGGAGCGGTACTGATTCTGTCCGAGCGGCTTCCTGAGGCGATCGAGTCGGCCACCTGGTCGGCTCCGGAGCTGTCGATGTCGAACGTCACCATCGACCGCGAGTTCTCAGCCGAGGTCGCAGTGACCAACACTCTGACCGCTGATGTTCCGGACGAGGAAGAGCCGCCGGTCGAAGAGCCGCCGGTCGAAGAGCCGGTGGAGGTCATTGAAGAAGAGGACGCACTCGCGGCCACGGGTGCAGCCGCACCTATGATCGCTCTCGCAGTGGCGCTGCTTCTGCTCGCGGGTGGCACTCGCGCCGTCCGTGGTCGCCCCGCCGGACTTCCTCGGCGATGCGGCCGTGACTGCCTGATCGAACCGGCGCCAGCCGTGATACACAATGTCCGGCCCCTCCTGAATAAGGAGGGGCAGCACTTTTCTCGTTCCCCGCGGCCCTGACCTGGGCTGCCGCAACCCGTCAAGACTTCGGAGGCTCCAACGGCAGCTCGGGTCCGTGATTCCACGCAAGGATCGCCGGCTGCTCGCGGTCGTACCCGAGCACAGAGACGGATCCGGCTTCGAGGGTTATGGATGCCCCGAACCGTGGCGCCTGACGCAGGAAGACCGCAGCGAGGATGCGCAGGTAGTGCCCGTGCGCGACGAGAGCGACATCACCCTCAGCCATCGCCGGAAGTACCCGGGTCAGAACGCGCGAAGCGCGGGCCGCGACCTCTTCGACGGTTTCGCCCGGCGTCTCGCCGCGGATCACACCGTGCCGGAACGCCGACCAGTTGTAGCCGAGCTCGGCCCGGATCTCTTTGGTGGTGCGACCTTCGTATCCGCCGTAGTCCCACTCGACCAGCAACGGATCGACGTCGGCCTGCAATCCTGCGAGCTCTGCGGTGCGACGAGCTCGCTGCAGGGGAGAGCTGAGCACGAGACGGAAGTCGTAGTCGCGCACCAGGTCACCGGCGGCGCGTGCGAGTTCTTCGCCGTGTGCCGTCAGGGGGATGTCGGTGAGCCCGGTGTGCTTTCCGGTCCTGGACCACTCCGTCTCGCCGTGCCGCAGCAAGACGAGCTTGCCCTGCGGGTTGTCGGGTGCGGGGACGTCTGGCAACTGGTCGATTGCGTTCACAAGCCAACCGTACCCACTCGGACTCAGGGGCGAACGCGAACCGTGCGGCCTTCGAAGGCGACGAGGTCACCATCGCGCAGCTGGCGGCCACGCCGACGTTCGACCTCATCGTTGACGCTCACGTACCCGTCGACGATGACCTCCTTGGCGTCTCCGCCCGAGTCGAGGAGGCCGGCGAACTTGAGGAACTGCCCGAGGCGGATGCTCTCGCCGCCGATGGGTACCTCGTCGATTGATTCCGCATCCGTCATCCTTGAATGCTAGTCGCCTGCGCCGCTGGTCGGGATAGGCGGCAGCTCGCCACTGCAAGGCAGGTTCAGACGAACTGCACGCTCTGCTGCAACCGTGTGCGCACGTCGAAAAGCTCATTACCGCCGATGTCGCGCGCTCCTGGCACACCCTGACGGAGAACCATGCTCAGTGCGCTGCGACGCACGACCACGACGGGCACACCGCGCACTTTGCCCAGCGGAGTCACTGCCTGATCCAGATCGTCATCCGGAAGGACGACGATCGCTCCACCGAACCGCACCTTCGCGGCACGAGCGATCACCCGCATCCGCCCGAGAAGGCTGGCGACAGGAGGAGGGCTGGCGCGTCCTCCGATTCCGGGACCGATGATCTCTCCGCGGCGGAACTTCACCGGCTCGCCGAAGTCCTCAGACATGACGCCGTACAGGCCGGACGGGCTCAGGATGACGTGGTCGAGCTTGTCCTCGGCATCCGCATTCGTGGCCACGTCGTGCCAGACCGTGAATCCCATGCCGAGGTCGGAGATCGTGCGCGCGGTTTCCTCTTCGGCGAGGGCGTCGGCGAGCATCCGACGCAGTTCTCTTGGAGCCGAGCGAACAAGGGCCGGGTCGTAAGGGTCGGCGACATCGACGCCGTGCCCAGCCCACTCTCGAATGAGGGTCAGGTAGCGCTCGCGCCGCCAGCCACCCGGATGTCCGTACGCACGCGCGCGCGGACGAGAGTCTGTCTGGGCGGGGCGAGCCTGCCAGCCGTTCCACTGGGGCTCTTGAGAGTGAGAGCCGAAGCCGTGCCCGCTGTCGTATGCCGCACGCCCCTCGGCTGTGCCGACGAGTTCCCATGCACGCTGCACCTGGATGAACTCTGCCGCATCTCCGCCGGTGTCGGGGTGCGTCTGGCGAAGCCGCAGTCGATACGCCCGCCGCAGCTCATCATCGGTCGCTGTGGGATCGACGCCGAGCACCTCATAGGCGGAATGGGAAAGAGGACTGTCGAACATCAATCCCTATTATCGTCGGGCGCAGCCAGACGTGGGTCGGGCATGATCGTGTCGATCTTCGGTTTGGCGTTCGCCTGAGCGCGCCACCACACGACGAATCCGACTGCGGTGAAGGCGCCGTAGAAGACGTACATGAATCCGGTGGCGTAGTAGCCGGCGCTGAACAACAGGGGCACACCCACCACGTCGACGGCGATCCAGATCAGCCAGAACTCCGTCCACCCCTTCGCCATGCCGTAGGTCGCCAGCAATGACCCGACGAAGGTCCACGCGTCCGCCCACACCGGCTCGTAGGAGCCCAGCACGCGAAACAGAGGGGTGAGCGCGAGCGTGCCGAGCACCAGGACGAGGACGAGCCCCACGCGCGCGCTATTGGGCGCCCATCGAGGAGTCACCTGTCCGTCGTCTGCCTGCGCCTGCCGCCAGCGGATCCAGCCGTAGATCGCCACCGCGATGAACATCACCTGTCGCCCGGCCTGCCCGAGCAGGTTCGGCAGCGAATGCGCAGGATTGAGAATCGACCCGAGGAAGACCGTGAGCAGCAGCAGGTTGCCGATGATGCCCACCGGCCACGCCCAGATCTTGCGGCGCATTCCGCCCAACGCGCTGGCGAGGCCGAAGATGTTTCCGACGACTTCACGGATGAGCAGGGTCTGCCCGCCAGGCAGCATCCATTGCGAACTGAAAAGGTCGACGAGCCATCGCAGGACGTCCATGATTCTCCCTTGTGCTTCTCCCATCCAGACTGTGACTGTCGGTACCGGAATTTCACCGGTTCAATCGCAGCCAAGAAGGGCTGCGAGTCGCGGACTTTGACCGCCGGTTCGGAGTTTCACCGATCCCGGAGCACGTATGTGTTCATTCGGAACCCTACCCGAGCGGGGGCGCCGGTCGTGTTCGTCAGCGCGCTCCTCGGGGAGCTGGATCGAATGATAAGTTGCTCGTGAGGGGAGCACAGCGATGACGCGTGGCCAGAACGACGACACAGCCGATCGACAGGCGATATTCGACCTCGTCACCCGAGAGCGATTCGCCCGGGACCAACGCAGGTTCGATGTCATGGCTGAGTGCTTCCATGAGAATGCCTGGGTTCGCACGACGTGGTACGACGGGCTCGGCGGGCAGGCCTACGTCGACTCGACACGTGAACTGCTCGGCGCCACGAACACGCAGGAGTTCTCAGGCAAACACTGGGTGTTCCCTGCGTTCGCCCGAGTCGACGGAGATCGCGGACTCGTCGAAAGCCCTGCGAAGATCTTCAGCCGCTATGACATCGACGGCGTTCAGGCAGACATTCACAGCTACTGCCGCTTCTTCTCGCGAGTGGTACGACAGGACGGGCAGTGGAAGCTGCTGAGTTTCCATGTGCTCTTCGAGTGGGACGAACTGCGCCCTGTCATGCCCGGCGAGGTTCCGCGCCTGGACACCGATCTTCTCGCCACGATTCGTCCGTCATACCGCTTTCTCGGCTATATGCAGACGACGAGGGGCGTGAAGCTCAACCACAATCTGCTGGGCGATGACCGCTGGGACGATCTGGCGGCGTTTCACCGAGGCGAAGACGAATGGCTCGGCGGAGAGGGCGCGATCGACCACCCCGGCCACCTGTCCTGATCGCGACCAGCCGCTGTTGAGCGGCAGAGGCTAAGCGACGAAGCCCCCGTCGATGGGAAGGATGACGCCGCTGAGGTGAGTTGAGCGATCGCTCAACAGCCAGGCGACAGTATCGCCGACCTCCGCAGTCGTGCCGGCCTTGCGCAGCGGGGTTGCTGCGATGCGGGCTTCGACCCCGCCGGGTATCGCAAGTCGAGTGGCATCGAGCATGGGAGACTCGATGGGGCCAGGGGCGATGACGTTAACACGGATGCCGTCCGGGCCGTTGTCGTGGGCAGCGGTGCGAGTGAGTCCGATCACGGCGTGCTTCGTGGCCTGATACGCGCCCATACCCGAGCTGCCCCGCAGTCCGCCGATGCTTGAGACATTGACGATAGATCCCGAACCTGCCTCGCGCATGACACGAACCTCCTCGCGAATGCACAGCCAGGTTCCCTTGACGTTGACGTCCATGATCCGATCGAAGTCCGCTTCATCGACCTCGTCGAGTTTGCCCGACTGCGTCATGGCCGCACAGTTGAAAGCGCCGTCAAGACGACCGAACTTCTCTACGGCCGTATCGACGAAACGTGCCACATCGGCGGGCACGCTCACGTCCCCCGTGACATAGACGGCGCGCATGCCCTCGGCGGCAAGTTCTTCCGTGATGGCGCGGAGACCCTTCTCTGAGCGCGCAGCAAGCACCACCGACGCGCCCTCGTGTGCGAGCAGGCGTGCGGTGTCTGCGCCGATCCCCGTACTCGCGCCCACGACGAGCACGATCTTCCCCTCAAGTAGGCCAGTGGACATGGTTGTTCCTTTCATCATTCATCGGAAGGCTACGCCCTGAGCGACCTGGCGTTCGGCGGAAAGCTCAACAGCCTCACCCATAACGCACACTCCGGCCGTTCGTGACTGCCGCGGCGGCCGCGGCACCCAGCATGCTCGCGTCGTTGCCCATGAGTGTGAACGAGTAGCCGACGTCGACAGCAGCCTGCACGGATGCGGCAGTGACACCACCGGCATTGCCGATGGGCACTCCTGCAGCGAGTGCGCCCGTGATCGCTGCGGCGATGAGCTCACCCATCCGTGGGTCGGTCTCGCTCAGTCCTTCGCTCGTGGACAGGTCGGCAGCGCCGACAAGAAGACAATCGACTCCGTCGACGCGTGCGATCGCGTTCGCGTTGCGTGCGGCGACGGCGCTCTCGATCTGCGCGATGAGAACGACCTCCTCGTTGCCGTAACGCAGGTAGTCCTCGCGGGGCAAGGCACCCCAGCGACCTGCGCGGCTCGTCGATCCGACGCCGCGCATGCCGCGTGGTGGAAACCGTACCGCGGACGCCGCCGCTTCCGCCTGTTCGACCGTATCGACGTGCGGGAGCATGATGCCCTCGGCGCCGGCGTCGAGCAGACGCTGAACGAGGCCGCCGTCGAGCGCAGGAACACGGACGATAGGTGCGACACCCGCGAACAGCGCTGTGCCGATGTGTCGATACGCGGACTCGAGATTCATTGCGGAGTGTTCGAGATCGATGACGATGAAGTCGAACCCCGCGAGGGCGATGAGCTCCACGCTCTCCATGGTCGGTAGCTTCACCCAGGTGCCGAGCGCTGGCGCGGACGGGTTCGCGATAGCAGCACGAAAGAGGCTTCTCGGGTATGGGAGGGCGGTCATGGCGCGGGGTAGTCGTCGGCGTTGAGCACCCAGCCGGAGGCTGAGAAGTCCTCGCGCGGCGGGGAGAAGATGTCGATGAGCTGTTGATGCGGGCCGATGCCCTGCGTGGTGTGCACAGTAGGTGGCGGGATGATGCAGATGGATGGCGTCGCGATCTCGCGGTGCTCATCATCGCGCCACTGAGTGGAGTCCGGACCCCAGGGATAGCGGATGTGGTGCACGAACCTGCCTTTCACTGCGAGGGAGACCTGTTCGAAGTCATCGTGGAAATGCGGCGACAGCTTCTCTCTGTTGCGCGGTGCAGGCTCTTCAGCGAGAAAGTTCACCATGAGATTCGTCGTACGGAAGATTCGTCCGAAACGCCCGGGGGCGATGGGCGTGTCCGCGAGGGGATACACGCGCAGCGCGAAACCTCCCACCGGTTCCGGCCACGGTACGAGTTCTGCTGCCCTCTCATCAGGTGTGAGGTATGAATCTGCATTGAGTGAGCTTTCGCGCAGATCGTCAGCGACCGCTGAGAAGAGCCGGATCAGGACCCCGTCGCGCAGCACCTCGATGGAACTGTCACCGGGGGGCACGACGACGAACGCCTCTTCAGCCACCTCCGCAGACGAGTCACCTGCCGCCACGCGGATCGCCGCGCTCTCTGAGTACTGGAGCACTGCGTACTCATCAGGGTGCGCAGCGAGCGAGAAGATATCGCCGGCTTTCGCTTCGGTGTAGGTCAGCACGAGGTTGGCCGCTCGTGCCGTCCAACTGCGGCTGCCGTGCTCTCCGACAGCGGTGGGTTCGTGAGAGAGGAACTCGATCCACTGCGAGGGCTTGATAGGTGTGGAGGGATCGACCTCCTTCACCGGCACTGTGGGGGCGAGAGCGGATCGAACGTCGTCCTTGGCGTACATCGTCATGCGTTGTCCTTCCCTAGAGGGTCACCTGGTCGGAACCTTTGAGGCGAAGCATCCGCCTCGCATCTTCCGGCGTCGCGATCTGTTTTCCGAGATCTTCGATCACGGAACGGATCTTCTGCACCTGCTGTGCGTTGCTTGTGGCGAGCTCACCTTTACGGATCCACAGACTGTCCTCGAGGCCCACTCGCACGTGTCCGCCCAACCATGCGCTGTGTGTACCGAACTCCATCTGGTGGCGCCCGGCGGCGAATGCGGAGTAGTAGTAGTCGTCGCCGAAGAGTTTGTCGGCGATCGTAACCATGTGCATGAGGTTCTCGTGATCGGCGCCGATGCCGCCGAGAATGCCGAAGACGCCCTGGATGAGAAAAGGCGGCTTCACGAGCCCCTTGTCGATGAAGTACGCGAGCGAGTAAAGGTGTCCGATGTCATAGCATTCGAACTCAAAGCGCGTACCTCGTTTCTCGCCGAGCTCTCTGAGGGTGTACTCGATCTTGTCGAAGGTGTTCACGAACGGGTTCGAATACGTGTTGAGCACGTACTGCCTTTCCCAGTCGTGCTTCCAATGGCTGACTTTGTCGGCGATCCCCGAGTACACGAAATTCATCGAGCCCATGTTGAGGGACGCGAGCTCCGGACTGAACCGCATGGCCGCCGCCAGCCGTTCTTCCATGCCCATCGATGAGGCGCCGCCCGTGGTGATGTTGATCACGACATCGGTCTTTTCGAGGATGCGTGGAACGATCTGTTCGAACACCTCCGGCTCGAACGCGGGACGGCCGTCGGGATGCCGCGCGTGCAGATGGATGATCGCGGAGCCGGCCTCGACGGCCTCGAGGGCGGATGCCACCACATCTTCAGGGGTGAGCGGGATGAAGTCGCTTTGCGAGGGCACGTTCACCGAACCCGTGACGGCCGTGCTGATGATCACCTTCTCCGCGACTCTCATCAGTTGGTCTCTTCCAGTCCGAGCAGGAAAGCGGTGTTGCGGCAGATCATCTGACGGATGTCCTTCTCTGCGACGCCATGGTCGAGCAGCTGCTGGATGACGTAGATGTAGCCGTCGACAGGCAGCGGGTTGATGTTCTGCCCGAGATCGGAGTTGATCACCGTGCGCTCAGGGCCGATCTTCTCGATCCAGTTGAGCAGCTGCGAGATCGGGAATCCCGGTGCGATGACGTCCGGGTGGTACATCGACATCTCGTGTTCGACGAACGCTCCATAGCCGAGAAGCTCTTCGACCTCGTTCTCGGGCACATCGACGATGAAGTCCGGGTGGTGCAGGAGCATCCGCTTCACGCCGTTCTCTTTCGCTGTGGCGAAGAGGGCTCGCTGAGATTCGACATCGAGGTGGCCGCCGGTGAGCATGATGTCGGCTTCTGCAACGAGTTGGGTGACGCGAACGGTCTCTGCCGAGATGTTGCCGTCCGACGCCCACACCGTTTCCTCCTTCTCCTCGAGGTTCGAGCCCAGCGTCGGGAATCCGTCGTCATGGCTGTGCGCCCGAATGTGCTGACCGGACGAGACAGTCGGTCCCCACACGGCACGACCGCCCATGTTGATGGCAACGGCGACCGCAGAAGGGTTGACGCCGCCCACCTCGGAGTTGAGCGCGACGCCACCGTAGATCGGGGTCGGTGCGTCTTTGAGCTGATCTCCCATGGCAAGGATGTCCATCACCGTGTTGTGGTGGTGCGACTTGATCAATAGCGCACGCATCTTGATGCGCGCCGCATCGTAGGACGCCTCGACATGGTTGAGACGCCGCGGGAACGGGCTGGGTCCGGAGTGGACGTGCAGGTCGACAGCGCCTTCAAGCACCTTCAGCAGTGCCGGGGAGGGGGAGGTCGAGTCTTCGGAGATGAGCATCAGAAGGGCTCCTTGTTGTTCGGATTGCGCATTTGCAGTTCACAGTACGGATTCTTACGGCAGCTGTCTAGTGCAAAATCGACACTTGACCCAGGCGGGCGTGGCGGCGTATGTTCGGAATCTGAAATAGAACATTGCACTATGAACAGTTGCAATCGACATTCATTCAGTCCCTGACCTCGACGAGGAGGAAGCTCATGGCCGGCACGATCGCAGGCTCCGACGATTCGGCGTCCCTCGTCACACCCTCCGAACCCGACCGTGGCGTGATCCAGTCGATAGAGCGTGCGGCGATGATCCTCGACCTGTTCGACCAACACACCCGCGCGCTCACGCCGGCACTCGTCTCCGAGCGCCTGGGACTCAATCGGACGACCGCTCACAGATACCTGCAGTCGCTGCTGGCCTCCGGGTTCCTCGGTGTCGGCTACGGCCCAGGCCCACTGGTCGATCAGTTGTCGGCGCTCGTCTCCGGGCGGCAACAGATCCTCGCGCTCGCTCCCACGATCATGCGCCAGCTATCCGATCGCACCGGGCTGACCGCCGTGCTCAGTATTCTCGGCCGCTCCGGCGCAGTGGTGAGTCACGTGGAAGAAGCGAACTCGGGCACGATCGTGCTGACGGTCCGCGTCGGCACAGCACTCGAGCTGAAGGCGGCGCAATCACGCGTCCTGCTTGCGTTCCAGTCCGACTCGAGTGTCGTCCCGCGGTTGCACTCGGGGCTGTCGCCGGTCGAGATCCGCCAGGAGCAGGCAGAGCTTGCCCTCGCAAGACGAGAGCGCGCGGCGTGGGCAGATCTCGGTCGGGTGGGACTGGCCTCAGTGGCCGTGCCCGTCTTCGGCAATCACGATGTCCAGGCGGCGATGGCTCTCATCGGCACCGCTGCGATGCTCCCGCCATCCGAGCTGTCCTCAGGGCGAGTCGCGATGTTGAGAGAGGCCGCCGAGCAGCTCGGCGCGTTGGCGACAGCATGACCCTTCGTACCCCCTTGACCCCGGATGATTCACACCCAGCCGAACGGATGACAACACGATGACCACGACGTCAGGCCCGAGGCGCACGTTGCGACCGAGCTGGCTCCTTCTCGTACCCGCGCTCGCTCTGCTCACCGTCGTACTGCTGCTGCCGCTCTTTCAAAGTCTTCTGCGCAGCTTCGGTACCCCTGAGTTCACGCTCCAGCACTACGCGAGCCTGTTCACTGACGGAGTGACGGTCACGATCCTCATGAGGACCGCGATGACGGCGGTCATGGTGACGGTGGTGACGTTCCTGCTCGGCTTCCCCTACGCGTATCTGATGACGCGCGTCAGCCCGCGTATGCGCGGGGTGCTCCTGGTCATCGTGCTCGTGCCGTTCTGGACTTCGGTGATGGCTCGCAACTTCGCATGGATCATCATCCTGCAGCGCGGGGGTCCGATGCAGAGCATCTTCGAGTTCTTCGGCATGCGTGACGTGGTCTTCTACGGCAATGTGGTCGGCGTCACGATAGCGATGAGCCAGGTGCTCCTTCCGTTCATGGTTCTCCCGCTGTACAGCTCACTCGGATCCATCGACCGCAAGCTCCTTCTTGCGGCTCGCGGTCTCGGGTCATCTCCGCTGGTCGCGTTCTGGAAGATCTACTGGCCGTTGGCCCGTGGCGGTGTGGTCGCAGGACTGATTCTCGTATTCACTCTGAGCATCGGGTTCTACGTCACACCGGCGTTGCTCGGCTCACCGCAGCAGTCGCTCATCGCGCAGCTTCTGGCCACTCGCACGACGCAGCTCCTCGATTTCGCCGGCGCAGGTGCACTCGGCATCCTCGTGCTCGTCGTCACACTGACGCTCGTGGCATGGGCCAACCGCTTCGGCGGCACCATCTCGGCAGTCGGTGTCGTCTCCACGTCGCAGACGAAGGGCAACTCATGACCACGACACCGGAGCAACTCGACGAGAGCCCCGTCGGAGTCGGCCCACGACGGCGCCGGCGCGACCGCGGAGTCGACCCCGTTCCATGGTGGTTGACACTCGTCGGTATCATCGTCGCGCTCTACTTCATCCTGCCCACGCTCATCGTCATTCCGTTGAGCTTCAGCGCGGGAGCCGACTTCAAGTTCCCGCCCAAGGGGTTCTCGTTGCGGTGGTACGAGAACTTCTTCACGAACCCGGGCTGGCTGACTTCACTGGGTAACTCCGTTCTGGTGGCGGTCTTCGCAGCGCTGCTCGCAACTGTCGTGGGAACCGCAGCCGCAGTCGGCCTGAATCGCCTCACAGGCAGGCTCGCCGGGTTTGCACGCACCTTGCTCATGATCTCGTTGGTGACGCCGACCATCGTCGTCGCGGTCGCTGTGTACATCTCGTTCCTGCAATGGCACCTGACCGGCACCGCATTCGGATACGTGCTCGCCCACGCCGCGCTCGGCGTGCCCTTCGTGCTTGTCGCGGTCACGAGTTCACTCGGCGGATTCGATCAGAAGCTGTTGCGCGCATCAGCATCACTCGGGGCGTCTCCGTTGCGTTCGTTCGTGCGAATCACGATGCCGCTCATCAGCAGGGGCGTGATCAGTGGCGCGATCTTCGCATTCGTCACCTCTTTCGACGAGGTCGTCATCGCGCTCTTCTTGAGGTCCCCGACGTTCCAGACCCTGCCTGTGCAGATGTACAACGCGGTGACATATGAGCTCGATCCCACGATCTCTGCGGCATCGACGCTCGTCGTCGTCGTCGTCACCATCATCGTCTTGGTGCCCCAGCTCATCGGCACCCGCAAGAAGTCCAGTTAGGAGAAACGCCGTGATCATCTCAAACGAAGAACAGGTAGCCTCGGTCGAATCATCATCGAGGGGCCGCCAGGGGACGCAGATTCTCCTGGAGGACGTCAGCAAGGACTATGGCCACTCCATTCGCGCGGTTGCGGACATCTCGCTCACGATCGAGCCCGGCGAGTTCATGACTCTGCTCGGGCCCAGCGGTTCGGGAAAGACGACGACGCTGAACCTCATCGCAGGCTTCGAGACGCTGACTGAAGGCACCATCGCGCTCAACGGCGCCGACGTCGGAAAGCTGCCACCGCACAAGCGCAATCTGGGCATGCTGTTCCAGAACTACGCGCTCTTCCCGCATATGACCGTCGCGCAGAACGTCGCGTATCCGCTCCGTGAGCGCAGGGTCTCCAAGGACGAGGTCGCTCGCCGAGTAGCAGAAGTGCTCGAGCTCGTGCAGTTGGTCGGCCGCGACGACAACTACCCTTCCCAGCTTTCGGGCGGACAGCAGCAGCGCGTCGCACTGGCGCGCGCCATCGTCTTCGACCCGAAGGCACTTCTCCTCGACGAACCGCTCGGAGCCCTTGATCGCAATCTGCGGGGCGCGCTCCAGGCAGAGATCCGCCGCATCCACAGGGAGGTCGGGTCCACGTTCGTGTTCGTGACGCACGACCAGGAGGAGGCGATGAATCTCTCCGACCGCATCGCGCTGTTCAACAATGGCCGCATCGAGCAGGTGGGTTCGCCTGAGCAGCTGTACAGATCCCCCGAATCTCTCTTCACAGCCATGTTCCTGGGCGACTCGAACGTTTTCGATCTCGGTGACTCCTCGTTCGACGCACAGGCGAGGTGGGAGGAGGAGACCTGGGCGGTAGACCCGCGAACCGTCGCCGATCACCCTGGTGTGCTTTCCCGCAGCGCGATCGTCGTGCGTCCGGAAGACGTCCGCATCGCACGCGACATCACTTCGGTGCCGGCGGGCGCCAACACCGCGAGTGCGACCCTGCGCGACCTCGAGTACATGGGCTCGTACCGCACGGCGATACTCGCGATCGGGCGAACCGGCCAATCCGCGACTGCGCGAATCGACGCGCTCGACTCGGATCTCACTCTCGGCGACGAGGTTGTCGCGTGGTGGAAGCCAGAGCGTCAACGGATCGTCGCGGCCTGAAGCCGCGCAAGTTCTCAATACAAGACAACTGAATACGCACATTGCACTTTGCACGATCACATGCCCGTTTCATCGGGCCCGAACCCGAGAAGGAAGCAAGACAATGGTGTCCAGATCCAAATCCACCCTCGTCGGCGTCAGCACGATCGCACTGATGGGACTTTTCGCCGGCTGCGCCGGCCCAGCTGAGTCATCGAGCGACGACCCCGATGCGCCCGTCTCCATCACGTACGTCGGGTACGGCGGCGACGGGCAGGAGGCGCAGATCGAAGCGTGGCAGAAGTCCTACACGGCCGAGCATCCGAATGTGACCTTCGTCAACACATCACCTCCCGACGTCGCGCAGGTCAAGGCGCAAGTCGATGCGAACTCCGTGCAGTGGGACGTCATGGCGATCGCACCGTACGCGGCGGAGCAGAACTGCGGGACGCTGTTCGAGCATCTCGATCTGGCCGACATCGACCAGACCAACCTCGTGCCCGGTTCCGTAGGTGACTGCTACGTCGCCAACTGGATCAACACGACACCGATGGCCTACCGCACCGATGCTTACCCGGCGGGGGAGGGGCCCACGACGATCGCCGACTTCTTCGACACAGACAAGTTCCCCGGTCAACGCGGTGTGGCAACGAACCTGCAGAACGGCATCCTTGAGTACCCATTGATCGCGGACGGCGTGAAGGCAGACGAGGTGTACCCGCTGGATGTTGACCGTGCGCTTGCGAAGTGGGACACGATCCGTGACGTGACCACGTTCGCTCCGAACATCGGCGCCCTCCAGCAGTCGGTGGCCGCTGATCAGGTGGACATGTTCTTCCTTCCCGACTCGCGACTCGTCCCGATGCTCGAGAGCGGAGATGAGATCACGATCGTCTGGGATGTCGCCGTCGCCTCTCTCAACGCCTTCGCTGTCCCGCTGGGTTCAACCAAGAAGGAAGCCGTGGAGGACTTCGTCTCCAGCGTCGTCGAACCCGGGCCGGTCGCAAAGATCTCTGAACTTCTCGGCGTCGCGCCCATCAACAGCGAAGCCAACCCGAAGCTCAACGAGTTCGCGCGACAGGTTGCGGTCTTCGACCCCGAGGTCAACACGGGCGAGACCGTGCTTCAGGACGTGCCCTGGTACGCGCAGAACTTCAACGAGACGACCACCAAGCTGACGGACTGGCTGGCTGGATGATCTCCGGGCCCGCGCTCGCTTCGAGCCGCACGTTTGTTTCCCATCTGAAATACCATTCAGGCATGGCGAACACGGCGGTCAGCAGCGAGACATCGAATTCCGACATTCAGGCAGTTGCTCGAGTCGGTCAGATCTGCGCGCTGTTCGGTCCGCACGTGACCGAGCTCACAGCGGCGGACGTGGCTGAGCGACTGAATCTGAACCGCACGACGGCGTACCGCTACTGCATTTCACTCGTCGCCGCCGGAATCCTTGAACGCGGGCCCCGCCGGGGCACATTCATCCTGGGCGGGCTCATGCTCCAGCTCGGGATCCATGCCCTCGGGCGGAGGCGGGTCGTCGAGATCGCTCCGCCCTACCTCGCTGAGCTGAGCGCCGCCGTGAAGATGACGGCGGTGCTCAGCCTGTGGGGTGCACGTGGACCCATCGCCACCCTGGTGGAGGAGGAGCGAAGCCGTACCATCGTCGTCACCGTGCGCGCGGGCACCCTGCTTGACATGTGGGCCGCCCAGACACATGTCTTCCTCGCCCATCATTCCGATCACCATGCGATTGAGAAGATGACGGAGCACGCGTCGCCCGCGGAGCGATCAGAAGTGGAGGCGGCGGTCTACGGCGCACGTCGTAGCGGCTACCGGATCTCCCACCACGATGCAGGCGTGTTTGCGATGGCAGTTCCCGTGTTCGACGAGTACGGAATCGCAGCAACCATCGCACTTCTCGGCACCGACCCCGATGTCGACCTCACACCCACCTCGCCTGTTCTCGCTCAACTGCTCGAAACGGCATCCGCGCTCACGAACGAGCTGGGTGGAGACCTGGAAAAGGACAGGACCACCCACCCGCGATGAGCGGGTGAATCCTCGACATCGAGGAGACGGCGGCGAGCACTGCCGCACGCCACCTGCGCGCCTTTCGGGCGCGTCGTTCAACGCGCCCGCGCTCGACCGCGCCCGCGCTCAGTGACTGGAGAAATATGATCCACCCGCTCACCGGAACACTGCGGATGCCCGCACGCGTTCATTTCGGATACGGAACCCGCGCGCAGCTGCCCGAGCTGCTCGCTCTCCATGGCCGACGCGTGCTGGCCATCGTCGACCCGTTCCTGACCGAGACTCCGATCTTCAGGGAGATCGTCGACGCGGTCGAGGGCGCCGGGTTGGAGATCGTCGTGTACAGCGACATCAAACCGGAACTTCCGGTAGCGTCGCTCGACGCCGCAGGAGAATTCGCTCGGACGGTCGACCCCGATGTCATCCTCGCGATAGGCGGAGGCAGCGCTCTCGACGCGGCGAAACTGGTCGGTCTGCTCGCCCGCCACGGCGGTCCGCTGTCGGCCTACTACGGCGAGAACGCCGTGCCGGGGCCGATTCTGCCCCTCGTTGCGGTTCCGACGACAGCCGGCACGGGTTCCGAGGTGACTCCGGTGGCGGTGATCTCTGACCCTGACCGCGAACTGAAGGTCGGAATCTCCAGCCCGCACCTCATCCCCGTCGCTGCCGTGGTCGACCCCGAGCTCACCTTCGGCGCGCCTGCCTCCGTGACTGCGTTCTCCGGAATCGACGCGCTCGTGCATCTCGTGGAGTCCTACACGGCGGCACCGCTCGAGCTCGAATGGACGGGCACGGTGCCCGTGTTCACCGGCCGCAACATGTTCTCTGAGCTGATCGCGCTACAGGGCATGGAGAAGCTTGGGAAGTGGCTTGCCGTCGCCGTCGAGGAGCCGGAGAACCGTCGAGCACGTGAGGAGGTCGCGTTCGCGAGCACGCTCGGCGGCATGTCGTTCGGGCCGACGGGGACACACCTTTCACACGCACTGCAGTATCCGATCGGTGCGCTGACCCATACGCCGCACGGACTGGGCACCGGGCTCATGCTGCCGTACGTTCTCGACGCGTGCCGAGACGATCCGACGCTCGCCGAACAGCTGGTAATGATCGGCGCGGCGCTGGGCAGCGATGATGCAATCGGCGCGATCACGGCGCTGGGCCACAAGATCGGTGTTCCCCGATCACTCGCCGAGATCGGCATCTCCGTCGATCAACTGCCGCACATCGCAGAGCTCGGACTGGCTTCTGCGCGTCTGATCTCGATCGCGCCCGTACCGGTCACCAGAGAGTTGCTGCTGAAGATCCTGACCAACGCCCATGCGGGCACACTGACCGAACGGACCACGACATGACGTACATCGCAGATCTCTTCATCGACGGGGTGTGGCGAGCTGGTTCATCGAACGAGCGGTTCGATGTCGTCGACCCTTCAGACTTGACAGTCATCGAGCGGTTCGCCGTCGCGACAGAAGCAGACTGCATGGCTGCCGTTGACGCGGCCGCCGCCGCTCAGGAGTCGTGGGCTTCGACTGCACCACGTGAGCGGAGCGAACTTCTGCGGGCCGCCTACGACATCCTCACCGAGGAGGTGGAGATCTTCGCTGAGGTCATCGTGCGCGAGAACGGCAAGTCGTGGGCCGATGCGATGGCGGAGGCCGGGTACGCGAAAGAGTTCTTCCGCTGGTTCGCGGAGGAGGCAGTGCGTGTGCCTGGTGACTACCGCCTCTCACCGGGCGGCGACAAACGCATCGTCGTCGATCGGCAGCCCATCGGCGTCTCGCTACTCATCACTCCGTGGAACTTTCCCGCGGCGATGGCCACGCGCAAGCTCGCCCCTGCGTTGGCGGCCGGGTGCACGACGATCCTGAAGCCCGCGCGCGAGACTCCGCTGACCGCTGCCTACATGGTCGACGTGCTCCATCGTGCGGGCGTCCCGCGCGGCGTCGTGAACCTCGTCACTCCTGTACCGACCGGGCCTCTTGTGGCGAAGATGATCAACCGGCCTGAGGTCCGCAAGCTGTCGTTCACCGGGTCGACGGAGGTCGGTCGTGATCTGCTGCATGTGTGTGCGGACAGCATCGTGAGCGCATCGATGGAACTCGGCGGCAACGCACCGGTGATCGTCCTGCCAGGTGCCGACCTGGACCTCGCGATCGAGGGTGCGCTCCAGGCGAAGATGCGCAACGGCGGTTCGGCATGCACGGCGGCCAATCGTCTCTACGTGCACGGGTCACTGCATGATGCCTTCGTGGACGGGTTCTCGGCTGCGCTCGCCGAATACGCCGTCGGTCCGGGGTTGGACCGATCCAACTCGCTCGGTGCGCTCGTCTCGGTGAAGGAGCGTGACAAAGTCGCTGATCTCGTCGACGCCGCCGTCGCCGAGGGCGCGACAGTGGTTCGCGGTGGTCGTCGCCATGAGGGCGGCGCGTTCTATGACGCCACAGTGCTCACAGGTGTCACGCACGGTTCCCGCATCAACGTCGCGGAGATCTTCGGACCCGTCGCGGCGATAGTGCGATACGACGACGTAGACGAGGCGATCGGTATGGCCAACGACACGGTGTTCGGGCTCATGGCATACGTGTTCGGGGAGGAGCGCGAAGCTCTGCGGGTCGCCCATCGACTCGAAGCCGGGATGATCGCCGTGAACCGAGGAGTCGTCAGCGATCCCGCCGCTCCGTTCGGCGGAGTGAAGCAGAGCGGTCTCGGTCGTGAAGGCGGGTCTGAGGGGATCCTCGAGTTCATGGAGGAGAAGTACATCGCCCTGACCGCCTAGTGCCCCGAGCGAAGGACGTCGAACCTAGGCCGCGACCTTCGCCGGTGACTCGCCACCCTCGGTGAACGAGGGCTTCTTACCCAGCATCCGTGCGATCAGCAGTACGACGCCGACGATGATCAGTCCCACGGCGAGGCCGGCGACCGCAGAGACGAATGTCTCGCCGATCCAGGCGATGACAGCGCCGGCGGGGGCGAGCAGGTCATGAATGCCGTGCAGGGTGTCGCTGAAGAACACCAGCCCGACTTCGCCCAGGTTCGCGAGCAGAAGGTGCCCGCCCACCCACAGCATCGCGACTGTTCCGACGATGCTGATGACGCGGAAGACTGCGGGCATCGAGCGCACGATCCGTGTGCCCGTGTGGCGCACGCGCCGCGAGTCGTTCTTGGCCATCTTGAGTCCGATGTCATCGATCTTCACCAGCAGCGCGACGGCGCCGTAGACGATGACGGTCATCATCAGGGCGATCACGGCGAGGATGGCGAGGGTCATCCAGATGGTCAACCCCGCGTCGAGGTTCGACAGCGAGATGAGCATGATCTCTGTGGACAGGATCAGGTCGGTGCGCACCGCACCCAACACGAGTTTGTTCTCGTTGCGGGCACCTTCGTCCGCATGACCATGATGGAAGCCGAACCACTCCAGCACCTTCTCGGCGCCCTCGAAACAAAGGTACGCGCCGCCGAGGATCAGCAGATACGGCAGCACCCACGGGGCGAACGCGGTGAGCAGCAGCGCGATCGGGATGATGATGATGAACTTGTTCACCAGCGACCCGAGCATGATCTTCCCGACCACCGGCAGTTCGCGTGCAGGCGTGATCCCCTGCACATACTGCGGAGTCACGGCCGCATCGTCGATCACGACGCCCGCCGATTTCGCCGACGCCTTCAGCGCGGCGCTCAGGATGTCGTCGACGACAGCGAGCAGACCTACCGACATGTGTCCCCCTGGTGTGTGGTGTCGAGTTGCAACATTATCCGGCGCCGGGCGCATTTGGCACCGGCACGTCGACGATTCGCTCGGTGCCCGCTATCGGCACGACAGCACCAGCGGATGCCGCGGCCAGATCTGCGCCGAGAGCGTCGAGCTCGACAGGCGGGACCCACAGCTCAAGTCTGGCCACCGCGCCGTAGTGCGGCTCGCCGAGCGTGGCGCCGTGGCGGCCCGCCCAGTCCCGCAGCAGATTGTCGAAACGGCCCGCATCAGCGTGTGCCACGTCGACCCGCACCTGCGTGAGCACCTCGCGCCGCACCAACGCCGCGCGATCGAGGGCTTCGGAAACCGCCGACGAGTACGCTCGCACGAGCCCGCCTGCGCCGAGCTTGGTGCCGCCGAAGTAGCGGGTGACGACAACGACCACGTCGGTCAGTTGACGCTGACGGAGAACCTCCAGCATGGGAACCCCAGCTGTCCCGGACGGCTCACCGTCGTCAGACGAACGAGCCTGTTCACCGTCGACCCCGGTGATCATCGCCGTGCAGTTGTGCGCGGCATCCCATGCCTGTTTGCGGATGGCGGAGATTACCCTCTCGGCTTCCGCGACCGATGCTGCGGACGAGTGCGGCGGCGTGAGCGATACCGGGACCGCCCTCGCGATGAACCGCGACTTCTTGATGACGATCTCGTGCTCGACGGCATCCGCGATCGTCATCGGGTACGAGCGCGGCGAGGACATCGACTTCAGGATAGCGAGCGGCCCCTGGCATGCCGCACGGTGGGAGAATTGACAGTGCCGTTCTCATCACCGCATCACGATCAGGAGAGACCATGACCGACTCCGGAACCGTCACTCGCAGGCCAGGAACCGAGACTGCCGTCCTCGCGGGCGGTTGCTTCTGGGGCATGGAAGATCTGATCCGCCGTGAGCCCGGCGTGCTCGACACGCGGGTGGGGTACACCGGTGGCGAGAACGACCACGC
>JBEBSN010000027.1:0-30824 GCA_040394295.1 Microbacterium sp. | reverse complement strand
TGCTGCCGTCGCCCACGGGGTCGTGAAGATGAACATCGACACCGACACGCAGTACGCGTTCACGAGCACGATCGCCGGGCACATGATGTCGAACTGGGACAGGGTGCTCAAGGTCGACGGCGGCTACGGCGACAAGAAGGCATACGATCCGCGGACCTGGGGCAAGCCTGCCGAGTCGGCGATGGCCGCTCGAGTCGTCGAAGCGGCTCAGCAGCTCGGGTCAGCGGGAAACACGCTGCGATAGGGGGCCATCCCCACAATCCTCGCCAGAACTAGCCCCGGGCCGTCCGACCCTGTCAGTATGGTGCGACACAGCACTGCACCCGATTCTGTAGGAAAGGACGATGATGTCCGACCAGGTATTCATCTTCATCGCGCTGGGGCTCTACTTCGCGGCGATGCTCGTCATCGGTTATCTGGCGTTTCGCCGGACGACCGACCATGAGGACTACATGTTGGGCGGGCGCAACCTTCCGCCGTGGGTTGCGGCGCTGAGCGCCGGAGCATCCGACATGTCCGGCTGGCTGGTGATGGGCCTTCCGGGTGCGATCTATCTCTCGGGTCTCATCGAGGCGTGGATCGCAGTCGGGCTCACCATCGGCGCCTACCTGAACTGGCTGCTCGTCGCGCCGCGACTTCGTGCCTACACGCAGGTCTCGCGCAACTCGATCACCGTGCCGAGCTTCTTCGAGAACCGACTGCGAGACTCGTCGCGGCTGCTGCGCATCCTCGCGGGCGTCGTGATCCTGGTGTTCTTCACGCTGTACATCTCGTCCGGCATGGTCGCCGGTGGCTTCTTCTTCGAGAGCTCGTTCAACTCCGACTACCTGTTCGGTATGGCGCTGGTCGCCGGCATCACTCTGCTGTACACGCTGTTCGGCGGTTTCCTCGGAGCCTCGTACACCGACGTCGTGCAGGGGCTCATGATGGTGATCGCGCTGATCGTCGTCCCGATCGCCGCGATCATCGCCGTCGGCGGCTTCGGTGAGGTCGGCACGTATGTCGACGATCTCGCGCCGAACCACATCTCGCTGATCGGCGGCACGGCGTTGACGGGCGGAACGATCCTCGCCATCATCTCTTCGCTCGCCTGGGGCCTGGGTTACTTCGGTCAGCCGCACATCATCGTGCGCTTCATGGCGCTGCGCAGCCCGCGAGAGGCGAAGACCGCTCGCCGCATCGGTATGAGCTGGATGGTCGTGTCACTTGTCGGTGCCGTGTTCTCCGGCTTCGTCGGTATCGCGTACATGGCGCATCAGGGCATCGACCTCGCCAACCCCGAGACCGTGGTGCTGGTGATGGCACAGACGCTGCTGCACCCGTTCATCGCCGGCCTGGTGCTGGCCGCGGTGCTCGCGGCGATCATGAGCACGATCTCGAGCCAGTTGATCGTCGCCTCGTCCGCCCTCGTGGAAGACCTCTTCAAAGTCGTCAAGAAAGAGCCTTCGCCCAAGCTGCTGGTCATGCTCGGCCGTGGAACCGTGCTTGTCGTCGGAATCATCGCGGCTCTGCTCGCGATCGTGCCCAACGACACGATCCTCGGTCTGGTGTCCTTCGCGTGGGCCGGATTCGGTGCCGCGTTCGGACCGCTCATCCTGTTGAGCCTCTTCTGGCGCAAGCTCACCAACTGGGGTGCCCTCGCCGGCATGTTCGTCGGCGCGGCGGGTGTCTTCGTCTGGAAGGCCGTCTGGCCGGAGATGTACGAACTTCTTCCCGGTTTCATCTGCGCGACGATCGACGCCGTGGTGGTCAGCCTCATCACCCACAAGGACAGCGTCCGTCAGGACGAGATCCTGAAGGAGTTCACCGACACCGGCACGCTTCTGACGGTGAACGGTGTCGGGCGCGGCGCCCGCACCGACCGCATGACGCCGTAGCACGCACGACTCTGGCGGCCGCGATCTTCGATCGGCCGCCAGAGTCGTGTGAACTGTCACAGCCACGAGGTCTGGCGTTATTTGCTGAGGAATTCGCTCAGCGCGGCGTTCACCTCGTCGGCGTGGGTCCACAGCAGCCCGTGCGGGGCGCCTTCGATCTCGACGTAGTCGGCGTCCGGCACGGCCTGGTGGAAGCGGCGGGCAGTGGCGTCGATCGGGAGGATGTTGTCTGCCGTGCCGTGCAAGATCAGCGTGGGCTTGGCGGCAGCGCGGACCGCATCGACATCATCGCGGAAGTCTTCGATCCACGAGGAGACGACGGCATACGCTGCGACAGGAGCGCTCGTGATCGCGAGGTTCCAGTTGGCGTCGACGACCTGCTGGCTGATCCGCGCGCCGAGGTTGTCGCTCAGGTTATAGAAGTTGTCGTAGAAATCGGTGAACCAGGCATAGCGGTCGCCCTTGGCTGCTGCCTCGATGCCATCGAAGACCTCCTGTGGAACCCCCTCCGGGTTGTCGTCGCGCTGCACGAGGAAGGGTTCGAGCGATGCGAGGAAGGCGAGCTTCGCGACGCGTTCGTGACCGTGGCGACTGACGTAGCGGGCGAGTTCTCCGGTGCCCATCGAGAAGCCGACCAGCACCACGTCTCGCAGGTCGAGCGTCTCAAGCACGGTGTTCAGGTCGGCGGCGAACGTGTCGTAGTCGTAGCCGGTGCCGACCTTGGAGGACTGGCCGAAGCCGCGGCGATCGTAAGTGATGACCCGGTAGCCGCTTGCGAGCAGCTCGCGCGTCTGACGTTCCCAGCTGTGCCCGTTGAGCGGGTAGCCGTGGATGAGGACGACCGGCTGGCCGGCGCCCTGGTCTTCGTAGTAGAGCTCGATGGGAGCGGAGTTTTCGGTGCCTACGGTGATGTAGCCCATGATGGTCTGCCTTTCCGAGAGGGGAGAACGGTCGTTCTCCGGGTTGATCACCAATGTAGAGAACGATCGTTCTCTTGTCAAGTACAATGGTGTTCATGGATCCAGACACTTCACGAGAGCGCATCCTCGATGCCGCAGAGGAGCTCTATTACGCCAAGGGCTACGCCGCCGTCGGCATGGACGAGTTGCGCGCGGCAGCGGGGGTCTCCCTGAAGCGCGTGTATGCGCTCTTCCCCTCGAAGAACGACATCATCAAGGCAGTTCTCGCGCGCAAGCACGATGAGTGGGAGAGCATGGTGACCAGTCCCGTCAGCGCCGCAGGCGACGATGCCCGCTCCCGTCTCCTCGCGGTGTACGACTTCCTGCAGGGATGGTTCGGCGCCGATGATTTCCGCGGTTGCGCCTTCATCAATGCGTTCGGCGAGCTTGGGGGCACCGTGCCGGAAGTCGCTGACATCGTGCGCGAGCACAAGGCGTCGTTCCAGGAGTACATGGCTGGCCTCGTCGCTGAGACGGGCGCGCCTGAGGTACTTGCCGCGCAGCTGTCGATCCTCGCCGAGGGTGCCCAGAGCACTGCGGCCATTGCGGGCGATCCGCGGGTCGCGGTGCAGGCGCGAGGGGCGGCGGAGGTGCTCATAGACGCCGCGATGGTCGGCGTCTCGGCCTAGATCTCCGCCTCTACAGGGAGTTTCGCGGTCCTGTCAAGACGATCGCAGCCGAACGCTACGGTGCGTAATGTGCGGGTCATGCAACCTCAGATCAACGGCATCGCCCGGCAGGTCTCCGTGATCGCCGCCGCGTCTTTCATGCTCATCGCGGCGGTCGTCGTCGGCGGAGCCTTCAGCGGAGAGGGCGTCAGCGACCAGCAGAACGGCGCCCTGACCGACCAGTCGACGTATCTCGCCCCCGCCGGCCCCGCATTCTCGATCTGGTCGGTGATCTACATCGGCCTGATCGCCTACACCGTATGGCAGGCTCTTCCCGCTCAGCGTCGCGACGAGCGGCAGCACGCGATCGGCGGATGGGTCGCCGCCTCGATGGTGCTCAACGGCCTGTGGCTGGTGGCAGCGAGGTTCTGGACGCTGTGGTCGACGGTGCTCGTCATCGCGCTGCTGCTCGCCGTGCTCGCTCGCGTGATCGTCGTCCTCGGACGCTCGAGTGCGCGCGGCTGGGCCGACCGCCTGCTCGCGGACGGCGTCAACGGTCTCCATTTCGGCTGGGTGACCATCGCGACGGTCGCGAACACGACGGCCTGGCTCACCTCCATCGCACCGGCGGAGTGGGGTGCGCAGGCCGAACTTTGGGCGATCCTCGTCCTGGCCGTCGTCCTGGTCATCTGCGTCAGCAGCGCGTGGGCGACCGGACGCATCGTGCCGGCGATCGCCTCGGTGTGGGGTCTGGCCTGGCTGGCCGTCGGGCGCCTGACCGATGAACCGCGCAGTACGGCGACGGCTATCGCCGCGATCATCGTCGGCGTGCTCATCCTGCTCGCGGCAGCGATCGCCACCCTTCGCAGCGCCCGTTCGCGCCGTGCTGACGTCGCCTGAACGGATGAGGAAATAGGGCATCTGCCCGATGTGACGGGGGTGCCTTAGAGCGGAGTGTGGACTCAGATCGATAGAGGAGTCCACGCCATGTTCGAGCACCCTTCCCACACATACAGCCGCATCCTGATCGAGCAGGAGCGCATCGACCGCGCCAACGAGCTGCGTCGCATCGTCGCAGACAATCCCGCCAGGATCGTTCGACGCCGACGCCGACGCCGCCGCCGCGCGCTCGTCGCCGGGATCAGCGGCTGGTTCCGGTCTCGTCGGCGGGAGGCTGTTGCTTCAGCGGCGCCTGCGGAGCATCCCTGCGCCGTGAACGACTCGCCCGTGCGCCCGGCGCACGCGCGATGACCGCTCGGTCGTCCGCGAGCGTCGGCCCGGATGTCCGTGGTGCGTGGCACCATGAAGTGGTGACCGTTCCGACGAACAGTTCCATGATGGTGGGTCGCGACGAAGATCTCGCCGTGCTTCGGCGCGCGTTCGATCGCGCCTCCGGAGCAGAACCGTCGGCCGTCCTCATCGAGGGAGAGGCGGGCATCGGAAAGACTCGTCTGCTGCGAGAGTTCCGCGCTGAGATATCCGCCCGCGCCGATATCCACTTCGGCCGATGCCTCGATCTCGGTACTGCGCGATCCGCCTACGGTCCGCTCACCGGCATCCTGCGCTCGCTCGTCGGACGACTCGGCACCGATGAGACGCGGTCCGCCGTCGGTGCAGGAAGGGAGGCGCTGCGGATGCTGGTGCCCGAGCTCGGCGACGGCGTCATCGCCCGCGAGAGCACCAGCCCCGACGCGCTGCGCGATGCCGTCGCGACGCTGATCGAGGCCGCCGCCGAACAGGCGCCGCTCGTGCTCGTGATCGAAGACCTGCACTGGGCTGACGATTCGACACTCGTCATACTGTCATTCCTTCTGCGCGTTCTGCAGGAAGGGCGCATCCTGCTGCTCATCACGTGCCGCAGCGACGACGTGCGCCGCGGCGATGCGGTGAGTAGATTCATCGCCGACACCACGCGGGCGCGCCTCATCGAGCGGCTCCCGCTGCAGCGGCTCGACCAGTCGGCGGCGAGAGCACTCGTCGAGCAGCTCTCGCCTGGCACCCTCAGCGATGGCGCACTCGATCGGCTGATGGAGCGCACCGAGGGGGTGCCCTTCTTCATCGAGGAGATGGCATGCTGCGCAGGGGGGCCGCTGCCCGGATCGCTACGCGACATGCTGCTGGTGCGGTTCGATCTGCTCGGCGCCGATGCTCGCACCGTCGTGCAGGTCGTATCGGCCGCGGAAGGGACGCTGTCGCACACGCTGTTGGCCGAGCTCGCCGGACTCCCTGACGACCGTCTTGACGATGCCGTACGCGCGGCGACTGGCGGAGGCATCCTTGCCGTAGAGGGTGAGCAGTACAGGTTCCGTCATGCGCTGCTGCGAGAGGCCGTGCACGACGACCTGCTGCCGGGCGAGCGTGCGCGTCTGCACCGTCTGTATGCGGAAGCCCTGGAAACGCGGGTGGCGACACTCGATTGCGCGTACCTGTCATCGCTCGCCCACCACTGGCGGCTCGCCCTGGTGTTCGACCGTGCGCTCGTTGCCGCCGTGGCCGCGATGCACGAGGCCAAGTCCCGCTTCGCATTCGCCAGTGCGGCGCGGTTCGGCGAACTCGCCCTCGAGCTGTGGGAGCAGGTGCCAGACGCCGAGACCGTCGTCGGCTCCTCTCAGGTGCACCTGATGCGGCAGATCGGCTCGATCCTGCGCAACGCCGGCGAAGCCGAGCGCGCCCTCACCGTGGCCGAGCGTGCACTCGAACTCATCGATGCCGGTGTTGATCCCGATCCGGGCGAGCACGCGCGGCTTGTGCGAGACAAAGCGCAGTACCGCAGCAACCTCGGTCTGCCCGGTGTGACAGAGCTCTATCTGCGCGCTCTTGAGATCGTGGACGACGCCGTCGACGACCCCCGCCTGCATGCGAGCCTGTTGAACCAGATCGCCGGGACGCACATGATCGCAGCGATGCCGCATGAAGCGATCATCACAGCGACGCAGGCGCTCGAGATCGCCCAGCAGATCGGCGACCCCGGCGAGATCTCCGTGGCGCACAACCTCCGCGGCACGTGCAGGGCATACCTGGGGCAGCTCGAGCAGGCTTTCGACGACTTTCGCGAGGCGGAGAGATTCGCCGCATCGACCAATGGCGGCGCCGTGCTGCGCTATCAGGTGAACTATTCCGACACCCTTGCTCTGCTCGGACGGCACCGGGAGGCCTTCGAAGTGGCCGAAGCCGGCCTGGCGAAGGCCAAGCAGTTGGGCGTCGAGCGCGCCTCCGGCACACTCATGGTGCAGAACACTGTCGAACCGCTGCTCACGCTCGGCGACATCGAGGCCGCGACGGCGCGCCTCGCGGCGGTACCGTTCGGCAGGCCCCAGGTGCTCAATGACCAGTATGTCGCCCTCACCCGCATGCGTGTTCTCGCGTGGCAGGGCAACGCTGACGAGGCAGAGCGTCTGCGTGAGGAGTGGATGCCGGCGCTGCGGCGCACCGGCGAACTCGAGCGGCAGGCGTGGTACCGCATCATCGAGGCCGACGTCGCCGTCGCCGTTGCCCGCGGACGATGGGCTGAGGCGCTGGATCGCATCGTGGCGATGACCCGCGACGAGGGTTTCGTGATGCCGCACGCGTACCGGATGCTGCTCGAATCGGGTCTCCTCGTCGCCGAGGTGCGGGCATCCGGTCAGAACGTCGACCCAGCCGTGACCGCTATCCGTGGGCTCTGGGCAGAAGTGCCCGCCGCCGTGCGCGCCGATGGCTGGGCGACCATTCTCGATGCCATGCTCGATCCCTCGGTGAATCTGCTTCGCAAGGCCATCGAAGCCTCTGCAGACGACGACGTCCCCGCGGTCATGCGCGGCGGCACGCGTCTCGAACTTGCGCGGCTTCTGGTCGGTGAGGGCCAGAGAAATGAGGCGCAGGCCGTGCTGGCCGAGGCCGCAGCTGTGGCGAAGGCGATCGGTCATGTGCCGCTGCAGCAGTGCATCGCCGCTTTCGGCCGCGCGAGCGGAATCGGCGGCCAGGGTCAGGAACTCGATGATCTGGAGCTCACGACACGAGAGCGGCAGGTGCTCGAACTCGTCGTCGAAGGGCTGAGCAACAGGCAGATCGGCGAGCGTCTCTTCATCAGCGCGAAGACGGCGAGCGTGCACGTCTCGGCGATTCTGCGAAAACTCGGGGTGTCGACCCGCACCGAGGCTGCCGTGCGTGCACAGCAGGCAGCTCCGGTCGCGATCGGGCACAGCTGAGCCGACATCCGCTGACGGAGACAATGGAGCTATGGCAACTGAACTCGCGCGGATAATCAGATCGCTCGCCGACGGGACCTCCGTCGACCCGCGTGACATCCGCGAAGTGCTCGCCGACGACGCCGACACGGCAGAGGCGGCTGTCTCGCTCGCGCAAGAAGTCGATGCGCTGCGTAGACGAAGCGCAGAGCTGAGAGCGGTGATGTCTTCGACCCGTGACCTGCTCGCGATTCCGGATGCTGACCTCATGCTGCAGCGGATCGTTGATCGTGCGCACGAGCTCATGGACGTCGATGTCGCATACCTGTCGGTGTACGACCCCGCCGAGGACCAGCTGCACGTGCGGGCCCAGACGGGAACCATCTCGCCGCGCTTCTTCGGCATGGTGGTGCCTGCAGGTGTGGGGCTGGCGAGCCTTGCGGTGCGCACGCAGCGGCCGCAGTGGGTCGCCGACTACGCGTCGCTGACTTCAGTGCCGCACGACGCCACGATCGACGCCATCATGCAGGAGGAGCAGTTGCGTTCACTGCTCGGAGCGCCGCTGGTCGTCGGCGGCAATGTGCTGGGCGTCCTGTTCGCAGCGAGTCGCCAACCCCATGAGTTTCGGCCTGAAGAGATCTCCCTCCTCTCGGCGTTCGCGGGTCATGCGGCACTCGTGCTGCATCTGGCTCGGCTGCTCAAGGATGCCACGGAGGCCAGCGCAGACGCGGCATCCAGACAGCAAGATGCCGAGTGGGCAGCCTCGCTGCACGAAGAGCTGATCAGGCTGGTGGTGTTCGGGCACGGCACGGACGATGTGGTCGGGGCTCTCTCCGAGGCGCTCGGGCGCTCTGTCGCCTTCGTCGACGATGAGGGCCGGATGCTGGTCGGCGCCGAAGACATCCCGCTTCGCGGTCAGTTGCGGGCGGCGGCGGATGAGGCGGCTGCCACAGGTCGAAGCGTGCGCGTTGCGGACGGCGCCATCGAGCTGGTCGCCCCCGTCGTCGCCACGACTGCGCGCTCGGGGGCTCTGCTCGTGGCCAGAGGCGAGCAGGCATTGACGCCGATCGAGCGGCGCACAGTGGAGCGGTCCGCATTGATCACCGCCCTGGTGATGCTGCGCCACAACGCCCTCGCGGATGCGGAGGAGAGAGTGAGGGGTGAGGTCGCCGCCGAGATCCTCGATGGCACCAGCGCCCGCGCAGACGGGCTGCGTCGTGCAGATGCCCGCGGCTATGTGACCACGGGCGCCTGGACGATCGCCGTCGTGCCGTGCGCGCTCGAAGACCGCGCGAGAGTGCTGTCGCGGCTGCGTGCACGAGCGGACTGGCTTTCCGCGCCGGCTGCGTCCGGCGTGGCAGTGCTCGCGCCGACGGCGTCGCGGTCCGAGGCCGATGATCGAATCCGCGAGCGCGCTGACACGGAGGCTGCACGTGTGCAGCAACTGGTCGGTGCGGGCGCCCCTCTCGTGCTGGCATCCGTCTGCGATGGACTCGGAGAAGCAGCCGACATGGCCCCCGACCTGTGGCAGACCGCCCGACTCGCACTCGGACTGGGCATCGGTCAGGGCGCGATAGACGCCGCCACGCTTGCTCCCTACGCCGCGCTGTTCGACGGCGACGGCCTGCGACTGGCAGCGTTCGTCGACAGCATGCTCGCGCCGGTCAAAGACTGGGACCGCGCCCACGGTGCGGAACTGATGCAGAGCCTTGCTGCCCTTTTCGATGAACGCTGGTCGCTCACCGCGGCTGCCAGATCGCTGCACATCCATCTGAACACGATGAAGCAGCGGATGCAGCGGTTGCGCGCGCTCCTGGGAGATGACCTCGACCGGCCGGAGTCTCGTTTCCGACTCGAACTGGCGCTCCGCATCGAAAACGCCCGTGTAGCAGCAAAAGGGACATGATCTCTGACCCGAAAGTAGCCGAAACGGATCTACTGCCGCCGCATTCTTCCTGGTTTGCTGTCTGAGTCGGTGACGAAAGCGTTGCCAGGGAAGGACTGCAACGTGGCCACCACCTCTCGACTCAGCGGACTGCGCAACCTCAGTGTTGGCGAGCGTCGAGCTACCGTCATCGATGCCGTAGGCGGCGACCTCGATCTCGGCCCTCTCGCCGGAGACGGACTGAGCCCCGAGCAGGCTGACCGCATGATCGAGAACGTCATCGGCCAGATCGGTATCCCCGTGGGTGTCGCGACCAACGTCATCGTCAACGGTCGCGACGTGCTCGTGCCGATGGCCAGCGAAGAGCCGTCGGTGGTCGCCGCAGCATCGAACATCGCCCGCATGTCGCGCCGATTCGGCGGCATCGTGACGAGTTCGGATGAACCGCTCATGCAGGCGCAGGTGCAACTCGTCGACGTCGCCGACATCAATGGCGCGCGCGCCCGCATCCTCGAGCACAAGGACGAGATTCTCGCTCTTGCCGATGCGCAGGATCCGAAGCTCGTCGAGGTCGGCGGCGGAGCCCGCGATCTGCTCGTGCGCGTCGTGCACGGGCTCTTGGACACGCACCTCATCGTGCACCTCGTCGTCGACGTCGGCGACGCGATGGGGGCGAACGCGGTCAACACGATGGCTGAGGCGATCGCCCCCCGTCTTGCCGAGATCGCGCAGGGCCGATCGTTGCTGCGCATCCTCACCAATCTCGCCGACCTCCGTGTGACCCGGGCTCGTCTCACGATCCACCCCGAGGACGTCGGGGGTTCGCAGATCGTCGCGAACATGGTCGCCGGAGCGAATCTGGCCTACGACGACCCCTACCGTGCAGCCACGCACAACAAGGGCATCATGAACGGTGTCTCGGCCGTCGTGCTGGCAACCGGCAACGACACGCGAGCTGTCGAGGCCGGCGCGCATTCGTATGCAGCGCGCGACGGACAGTATCGCGCTCTGTCGCGATTCGAGCAGGATGCCGAGGGGAACCTCGTCGCGACTCTCGAACTGCCGATGGCGGTCGGTCTCGTCGGAGGCGCCACGAAGTCGCACCCGGCAGCCCGCGCAGCCGTCGCGATGACAGAGGTCTCCACGGCACGGGAGCTGGCCGAGATCGTCGTCGCCGTAGGCCTCGCGCAGAACGTCGCCGCCGTCCGTGCGCTGGCAGCCGAGGGGATCCAGCGCGGGCACATGGGCCTGCACGCCAGAAACGTCGCGGTCGCCGCCGGTGCCACCGGCGCTGAGGTCGATGCTCTCGCAGCCGCTCTCGTCAAACGCGGCGCCGTGCGGGCTGACGTCGCAGAGACTCTGCTCACCGAGCTGCGGTCTGAACGATGACCAGTACGCGCGATCTCGGGCTGCCCTCGGTCTTCCCCCAGGAGCAGCTCGCAGACGAGGTCGAGATCTGGGAGGTCGCTCCGCGCGACGGCCTTCAGGCAGAGACGGCCCGGTTGGATGTCGACACGAAGGTCGAACTCATTGAGCGTCTTGCCGCGGCCGGAGCGCCGGTGATCGAGGTCGGCAGCTTCGTCCGCGCCGATCGGGTGCCGCAGATGGCGGATTCGGCCGCGGTGTTCCAGCGGGTGAAGGCCCTTTCTGCCCGAACACCGGTCCTCGTGCCGAACATGCGCGGGTACGAGCTGGCAAGAGCCGAGGGAGCGACGGATATCGCTGTGTTCCTCAGCGTCACCGAGTCGTTCTCCCAGTCGAATCTCGGTGCGTCCCGCGAACGCATGCAATCGGCTGTCGCCGAGGTCGCAGCGGCCGCGGCGGCCGACGGTGTGCGCGTGCGCGGCTACCTTTCCATGGTCTTCGGAGACCCGTGGGAGGGAGCCGTCTCCACCGCCGACGTCGTGCGTCTCGCCGTCGCGATGCGCTCCTGGGGCATTGCCGATCTCTCGCTCGGTGACACGATCGGTGTCGCCACCCCCGGGCACGTGAAGCACACCGTGCGGGCGCTCGCCGACGCGGGCATCCCGGTCTCGGCGCTCGCCCTGCATATGCACGACACTTACGGCATGGCCCTCGCAAACGTGTATGCGGGGCTCGAGGAAGGCGTTCGTGTCTTCGACGCTGCCGCTGCCGGGGTAGGCGGGTGTCCGTTCGCGAAGTCCGCGACCGGAAACCTGGCCACCGACGATCTCGTCTGGATGCTGACAGGGCTCGGCATCAACACAGGCATCGACATGGACGCCCTGACCGAGACGAGCGCTTGGCTCTCCCAGGCTCTCGGAAAGCCCGCTACTTCACGAGTCGCAAAGGCGCTGACCCGCTAGAGAGGAATATCCCGTGGCACAACCACAACTCATGGAGGTCTGGGGTGACACGGTCGATGGCCGGCACCTGCTGGGCTCCATCGGCCTGGGCATCGGCATCGCCGTGCCCGTCTACCTTTTCGCAGATTGGGGCTTCGCGGCTCTGACCGGAGGTGACACTCTGGGGCACTCCTATGCGTTGGTGAGCGGACTCGCCGCCTGCGTCCTCGCTGCCGTCATCGCCGCGCGGATCTTCAAGCCCAAACGGAACGTGCTGATCGGAGAAGCACACAGCGGTTCTCGCGCCGAGGTGATGGATGCCATCGAAGCCGAGTTCGGCACGCTGGGCGATCCGGACGAACTGCCCGCTGCGACGCTCAGCGAAGTCAAAGAGCTCGGTCTCTATGACGATCTGCGTGCACAGCATGAGAAGAACGTGCAGCTCGCGGCCGAAGGGAAGGGTCAGTGATGGAAATGCTGCTCGAGCCCGTCCTGTGGGCCATCGGCATGTCGCTGCTCGCCACCGTCGTCTTCGGCCTGCTCGGTCTGGTCTCCGGCACCGATGAGACCGCGACGATCGCGCCGCTGACGCTGCTGGTGATCCTGCTCGGAGTGCCTCCGGTCGGCGTTTTCGCGTTCTTCATGTCTGCTATCGCCGCCAAGCACATCACCCACGCGATCCCCACCACGTTGCTGGGCATCCCCGGCGACACGATGGCTGCCCCGCTGCTGCGCGATGCGCAGATGCTGCGTGAACTCGGCGTGCCGCATATCGCACTGCGCAAGGCGATCTCCGGCGGTGTCATCGCTGCGATCATCGCCGTGCCTCTGGCCGTGTTCTTCGCGTGGGTGCTCACCCCGTTCTCGGACGCGATCAGTTCAGTGGCACCGTGGCTGTTCCTTGCTGCAGCCATCCTGATTGCCGTCCTGTCGAAGGGACGCTGGGGCGCGCTCATCGCACTGCTGCCGTTCGTGCTCATCGTCGTGGGGTTGCAGAACTTCGCCACCGATGCGCTGGGCAAGGGGCTGTCGATCAGCTTCTTCCTCGGCATCGCGATCGGCCCACTCATCGCCGATCTGGTGCTGGCATCGACCCCGGCCGGTCGCGCGAGCATGAAGCGCGACGCGCCGCGCACCTTCGAGCTGGCCGCGGATGTCCGCACGTGGAAGGGGCGCATGCCCAACCCGCTACGCGTGCTCGATCGCGGACAGCTCACCGGAACAGTCGGGGCTGCGGCGATCTCCAGCGCGACCTTCGTGTTCTCGCCGGTGGCCATGACCGTGCTGATGGGTGAACTCTTCGCCGGTCGGATCAAGAACGGCTATCGTCGTCTGACCACGATGATGACGGTGAAGAACGGCACGACCGAGTCGACGTACATCGCCGAGACCCTGATCCCGCTCATCGCGATCGGACTTCCGCTCTCGCCGATGGCGGCAGGCCCCGCCAACCCGCTGTTCAACGCGCCGCCGGTGTACACGATCGACGCCGAGACCGGCGCGACGAACAATCTGCACGACCTTCTCGAACCATGGCACTTCCTCGTGTTCGGACTGCTGGCCGTGCTGATCGCCGTGCTGATCACGTACCCGTTCGCGATGACTCAGGCGCACCGCGCCGCATCCTGGATCATGCAGAAGGTGTCCCACGAGGCGATCATCGGTGCATTCGCCGGACTCATCGCCGTCATCTGCATCTACGAAGGCGGAGTCATCGCACTGCTGGTGGCTCTGACGATCGGTCTGGTCGGAGGGTTGCTGAACAAGCTGTTCCAGATGCACACCGGCGTTCAGTTCATGGGCTACTACGTCGCTGTGCTCTCCGTGCCGGCGATCACGGCTCTGTTCGCCTGATCCCCGAACACACTGAAGGGCGCCTTCTCCCGTACAAGGGGAAGGCGCCCTCTGCATCCGCCAACAGCGAAACGCACAGCGCGTTCTGATCACGCTCACGTAACGTCGAAGTCATGACGACCCTTCAGGTCAGCGAAGACGACATTCGGCAGACGCGGGAACTGCGTGACGAGTTCCAGAAGTTCCTGCGCGAGTACGAGTTCGGTATGCGCGAGGTCGAGACGAAGATATCGATCCTGCGTGACGAGTTCACTCACGACCACGCGTACAACCCGATCGAGCACGTGAAGAGCCGTTTGAAGACGCCGGACAGCATCGTCGAGAAGATCGCACGCCGCGGTATCGATGATCCTGACTTCGATCGCATCCGCGAAGAGATCACCGACATCGCCGGGGTCCGCGTGACCTGCAGTTTCGTCGCTGATGTGTATCGCCTGTTCGACCTGCTCACGCAGCAGGACGACGTCACCGTTCGCATCGTCAAGGACTACATCGCGAACCCGAAGCCCAACGGCTACAAGAGTCTGCACGCCATCATCGAGGTGCCCGTGTTTCTCTCGACCGGGCCGATCCCGGTGCCGGTGGAAGTGCAGTTCCGCACGATCGCGATGGATTTCTGGGCGAGCCTCGAGCACAAGATCTATTACAAGTTCTCCAACAAGGTGCCCGATCACCTTGTGGCGAGCCTGTCAGACGCTGCCGAAGCCGCCGCTGAACTCGACAGTCGGATGGAGCGCCTGCATCGCGAGGCGCACGGGGTGCCAAGGCGCCAGTTGGATCCGCCTCGGGCGCGCGTCGTCAAGGTCTGAACGCACTCGGACACATCCGATCGCGCCTCGGCTCCGAAGAACGTCTGAGAACACCTGCAACGGTGAAAGAGGAGGCGACCGTGGCGAAGCGCAGCACTGCCAGACGATTCATCCTGTGGTCCGCACTGGCCGGAGTGATCGGCGGTGGTGTTTTCCTGGCGACGGCGGAGCTGTTCGCGTTGCTGTTCGCACGAGCCGCGAGCCCGATCCTCGCCGTCGGCGGATTCGTGATCGACATCGTGCCGCAGCCGTTCAAGGAGTTCGCGATCGCCGCGTTCGGCGAGTACGACAAGATCGTGCTGCTGGCGGGACTCGGCCTCGCCGTGCTGATCGCTTCTGCGATCGCGGGAATCCTCCAGTTCGTGCGCCCCCCACTCGGAGTGCTCGCCCTGGTCATCGCCGGTGCGCTCTCCACCGCAGCGATCATCACCAGGGCCGGGGTGACCGCGCTCGCCTTCGTGCCGCCCGTGATCGGCACGATCGTCGCGTCCGTCGTCCTCGTGATGCTCATCCGTCGCCTTCATGCGTGGCGAGCAGCGACGGCTCTCGTCGCAGGCTCGGATGCACGCGAGACGGGCACCGAGTCGGAGACCGCCCGCCCAGGGGTCGATCGACGGCGCTTCTTCGTGCTGTCGGCCATAGCCGGAGCATCCGCGGCCGTCGTCGGAATCACCGCCCGCACCGTCAACATGGCGGTGGCGTCGGTCGGCTCGATCCGCAGCGCGCTGAAGCTGCCCGCGCCGCAGTCGACGGTGACGGTGCCCTCGGGCGCCGAACTGGACGTGCCCGGTCTGAGCCCGCTGTTCACTCCCAACAAGGACTTCTACCGCGTCGACACCGCTCTGACCGTTCCCACGATCGATCCTGAGACCTGGCGGCTCGTGATCGACGGTATGGTCGATGAGCGTGTGGAGCTGACCTTTCAGGACATCCTCGACATGGGACTCGATGAGTACGCCATCACCCTCACGTGCGTGTCCAACGAGGTGGGCGGCGAGCTCGTCGGCAACGCGATGTGGCTGGGTGTGCCGCTGCGCGAGATCCTTCGCAAAGCCGGACCGCGCTCCAGCGCGGATATGGTGCTTTCGCGCAGCGTCGACGGCTACACGGCCAGCACCCCGCTCTCAGCGCTGACAGATGACGGCCGAGACGCGATCCTGGCGGTGGCGATGAACGGCGAACCGCTGCCGCTCGAGCACGGATTCCCCGTGCGCATGGTGGTCCCAGGACTCTACGGCTACGTGTCGGCGACGAAGTGGCTCACCGAGCTGAAGGTGACGACCTTCGCCGATGATGAGGCCTACTGGACCCCTCGCGGATACAGTGCGCAGGCACCGATCAAGTTCTCCTCGCGCGTCGATACTCCCAAGCTCGGCGCGGCCGTCGAAGCCGGACGCATCCCGATAGCCGGTGTCGCCTGGGCGCAGACCGTCGGCATCGAGAGCGTCGAGGTGAGCATCGACAACGGCGACTGGGTCGCGGCGAAGCTGTCGACGCCGGTGAACGATGACACATGGGTGCAGTGGTTCATGGAGTGGGATGCGACGCCCGGCACGCACTACGTCGCGGTGCGGGCGATCAACAAGAACGGTGATCTGCAGGTCGCCGAACGTGCGCCGATCGCGCCGGACGGGTCTTCGGGATGGCAGCGCTCGCTCATCCGCGTCACCTGACAGACATCAGGGTGAGGCCCGGCAGGTCAGTTGAAGAACTCGCGCGCTGCGGCCGCCATCGCCGTCACACCGATCTCGATCGTCGGATGCAGTACCGGTGCGAAGTACGCCGAGTGGTTCGTCGGGATGTCGCTGGCGACACTGTTGTTCTTGACGGCAGCCGCGAACGCAGCCGGATCTGCGCCGCCCCAGAACCAGAACACCAGCGGAGCATCGGCGTCGCGGGCGAACCACGACACGTCCTCGCTGCCGGTGAACATCCCTGGATCGATGACCGTGCCCTCACCGAGTGCGCGGTCGATGGCAGCGGTGACACGGGCCGTGGCCGTCGCATCGTTGTCTGTCGGCGGCAGCGAGAAGTCGATGCGGAACTCCGGCTCGCGCTCTGCGCCCGATGCCGCAGCCTCCGCACGCACGATGCGCTCGACGTTCGCGATCACCCGGTTGCGCATCTCGTCGGTCGCGTAGCGCAGACTCAGCTCGAGTTTGGCGTCGGCCGGAATGATGTTGCTCTTCGTGCCGGCGTGGATCGAGCCGACCGTGACGACGCCGATCGCCTGTGGATCGATCTCGCGCGACGCGATCGTCTGCAGGCGCATGACCGTCGCCGCAGCCATCACCACCGGGTCGATCGTCGTGTGCGGTCGGGAACCGTGTCCGCCCCGCCCGTGCAGCGTGACGGTCATACCGTCGGCGGCCGACATCTGCGGCCCCGGTCGCATGCCGACCGTACCGGCAGCCAGGGGAGTGACGTGCTGTCCCAGCACGACATCCGGTTTCGGGTAGCGCTCGAGGATCCCCGCATCCAGCATCGCCCGCGCGCCCGCACCGAACTCTTCTGCGGGCTGGATGAGGACGACGAGCGTTCCTGACCACTCCGCGCGGTCGGTGACCAGCTTCTCGACCGCGCCGATCATCGCCGTGACGTGCATGTCGTGTCCGCACGCGTGCATGATCGGCACGGTGTCACCGGCAGGGTCGATGCCCGTCGCCGTACTCGCATAGGCGAGGCCGGTCAGCTCTTCGACAGGCAGCGCGTCCATGTCTGCGCGAGCCCACACCACCGGTCCGTCGCCGTTGCGGAGCAGGCCGACGACGCCGGTGATGCCGACGCCCTCTTCGACCTCGAGGCCCATCTCGCGCAGGTGCTGGGCGGCGATGCCCGCGGTGCGCGTCTCTTGGAAGGAAAGTTCCGGATGCCGGTGCAGATCGGTGTACAGCGCCTCGAGGTCGATACTCATAGGGGTGAGCCTATGTCACTCGTTGTCGACGTAGCTCTCCAGCTCCGGGCCCGGGTGCAGCACGCCGTTCACGATCGCCCGGATCGCGAACGCGCTGGCCTCGCCGAGCTCGACGACGTCAGGATGCAGCAGCCATTGCAGTTGCAGACCGTCCATGACGGCGAGGATGCTGGCTGATGCCGCGGCGACGGTCGCGGGTTCGGTCACGCCCTCCTGAGCGCACAGCTCGTGGAACGCGGCCGACACCTCGCGCCTGAGAGTCGTGTAGCGCTCCTCGAAATAGGCGCGAGCCGGATGGTCGTCCGTCACGGATTCGTTGGAGAGCACGGTGTAGGCCTGCACGATTCCTGGGCGCATCTCGTTCGCGAACGCCGTGCGGACGAGGTGCAGGAACAGCTCAGGGCCACCGGGGATGTGCTGCTCTGTGAGTTCGGCGACATCGGTCTGGTCGCGGTACGCGAGCACTTCGAGCAGTAGGTTCTGCTTCGACCCGAAGTGGTGGAGCACCCCCGCATGGGTGAGTCCGACCTGGTCTGCGACGTCAGCGAGCGTGCCGTTGGTCGAGCCCTTGTTGCCGAAGATCTCGACGGCGGCGTTCAAGATCTCCGTCCGCTTCTGGCGCGTGGCAGGACGAGTGCGCGTCGTGTCTCGTGAGTCGCTGGCCACGGCATCCTCCTGGTGACTGTAACGGTCTGGTAATCGGCACTTGCAAGCTTACTTACTTGTCGGTAATCTCGCTGGAAGTTTACTTTCCGCCGTGTAAGTAAATGCACCATACGAATTCCGCTGTTATACCCCTGCACCCACCAGTGTCCAAGGAGAAGCAATGAAGCTCAGCAGATCAATGATCGCGATCAGCGCGATCGCCACCCTCAGCGTCGGCGTGCTTGCCGGCTGCTCGACGGCAGGAAACACCGACGATGGTGGTTCCGGCGCGGGCGACGTCGCGCTCACGATCGCAAAGCCGGACGGCGCGATCACGACCGAATCGCACAACCCGTACCTCGGCGACTCTTCCGCCTCGAAGTACGGCTACGCCAAGGTCATCTTCGAGCCGCTCGCGCTCGTGAATCCGACCGGCGATCTCGGCACCACCCCCTGGCTCGCCGAGTCGGTCGAGTGGAACGACGACTACACCGAGCTGACGGTCGTGCCTCGCGCCGATGTGAGCTGGAGCGACGGCGAGCCGTTCACCGCTGATGACATCGTCTTCACGTTCGATCAGTTCCTCAACGGCAAGCTCACCGACGCATCGGGTCTCAACTATCAGGGGGCCACGGTCGACGGCGACACGGTCATCCTGAAGTTCGGCGACTCCAAGTACACCGCCCAGGGTCGCGTGCTGCACACCCCGATCGTTCCCCAGCACATCTGGGAGAACATTGAGGACCCCAACACGGATCCGCTCACCGGCGAGGGCCTCGCCGTCGGAACGGGCCCGTACGTGCTGTCGAACTGGACGACCGAATCGGTCACACTGACGGCGAACGAGAACTACTGGGGCGGCGAGCTGAGCGTTCCCGCACTGAATTACGTCTCCTACGGCGACAACGCCGCACTCACGACCGCGCTCGCCTCCGGCGATGCAGACTGGGCGCAGGCCTTCATCCCGCAGATCGAGTCGAGCTACCTCTCCGTCGACGAGGACAACCATTTCCTGGTCTCGCCGACCCCCGGAGCAGGCACGCTGTTCTTCAACCTGCAGACGAAGCCCTTCAACGATCCCGCTCTGCGCGAGGCGCTGGCGTGGACGATCGACCGCCAAGCCTACGTCGACATCGCGCGTGAAGGTGCGAGCGAGGCTATCTGGAACGTCACCGGACTTGGCGCACTGCTCGAAGACGAGATCATCCCCGAGTTCCAGGGCGTGGAGTACGAGGTCGACATCGACAAGGCGAAGGACGTTCTCACCGACGCCGGTTACACCTGGGAGAGCGACAAGCTCATCGATCCCGACGGCGAGGCCGTTTCGTTCTCGATCTCTGTGCCCGCCGGGTGGAGCGACTGGAACACCGAGCAGGCCCTCATCGCAGAAGAACTCGACGAAGCTCTCGGCATCGAAGTCAAGGTCGACCAGCCCGACTGGGGCGGCTGGGACGCCGCCCGCCAGGAGGGCACCTTCCAGTCGATCATCCACTGGCTCGAAGACACCGGCAACGCGTACGGTCTCTACACCTCGACCATGGATCCCAAGTGGATCAACGACGGGAAGGCCCAGTTCAACTTCGGTCGCTTCGACGACCCGGCCGTGACCGACGCGCTGAACACCTACGCCAATGCCGCTTCGGACGACGAGCGCACCGCGGCCGTCACCGTGTTGGAGAAGGCCTTCGCCGAGAACGTGCCGGCGATTCCGCTGGGCGCTCACCCGCTGCTCGGTCAGTACAACACGCGCAACTACGTCGGCTGGCCGAGCGAGGACGACCAGTACGCGTCGGCTGACCCCACACAGCCGGCTGTCGTGCAGATCCTGACGAACCTCGAGGCGAAGTAGGAGGCGGCGGCGGAGGGGATTTGACCCTTCGACTCAGGGAGCGAATCTCCTCCGCCGCCGTCCCGATCCCTCCTCCGCCGCTCCCGTCTCCTGAGCCGCTCCCGTCCCTTGAGCCGCCACCCGATCCCTGAGCTGCCACCCGATCCCTGAGCTGCCACCCGATCCCTGAGCCGCCACCCGATCCCTGAGCCTGTCGAAGGGTTCGCCCCCGGCATCCGTCCCACGCACGAAAGTGATACTCATGCCAGACCCCCTGCTGTCTGTTCGCGACTTCTCGGTCGTGTACGACGTCGACCCACCGGTAGAGGCGGTCAAGAACGTCTCGCTCGAGCTTCAGCGCGGTGAGATCCTCGGCCTCGCTGGAGAGAGCGGCTGCGGCAAGACCACCCTGGCCTACGGGGTGCAGCGGCTGCTCAAGGCTCCGGCCGTGATCACGAGCGGATCCGTCCTGTTCCATGACTCCACAGGTGACGACATCGATGTCGGCGCGTTGGGTGCCGAGCAGATGCGTCGCTTCCGCTGGGACAAGATCTCGATGGTTTTCCAGGGTGCGATGAACGCGCTCAACCCGGTCGCCACGATCGGGTCACAGCTCGAGGACGTCTTCGAAGTGCACCGTCCGCAGCTTCGGAAGAAGCAGCGCCGAGAAGCAGTCGTCGAGCTTCTCGAGATCGTCAAGGTCGGCGCGCAGCGGGCGCGTTCGTTCCCCCACGAGCTCTCCGGCGGCATGCGTCAGCGTGTGATGATCGCGATGGCGCTGGCACTTCGACCGCAGCTGATGGTGATGGATGAACCGACCACGGCTCTCGACGTGCTCGTGCAGCGCGAGATCCTTCGTCAGATCTCAGCGCTTCGCGCCGAGTTCGGCTTCTCGGTGATCTTCATCACCCATGACCTTCCGCTGCTGCTGGAGATCAGCGATCGAATCGCGATCATGCGCGAGGGCGAGATCGTCGAGCTCGACACGGCCGAGCGAATCTGGCGCTCGCCGCAGAACGAATACACCAAGACGCTCCTGTCGTCGTTTCCCCGCCTCACCGGCGAGAAGGGGATGGTGGTGCGATGAGCACCCTCGAAGTCCGTCACGTCACGAAGATCTACAACGTCCGCGGGGCCGGGCAGCTCACCGCGCTCGACGACGTCAGCTTCACTCTGCGATCAGGCCAGACGATCGGCCTGGTCGGCCAGTCGGGCAGTGGCAAATCGACGATCGCGAAGATCCTGACGCAGCTGGAGACGCCAACGAACGGCGAGGTGCTGCTCGACGGCACGCCCATCCCGCGTCACGGACGAGGGCTGCGGGCATACCGCCAGCAACTGCGCATGGTCTTTCAAGACCCTTTCGCCTCGCTCAACCCGTACCACTCGATCAGATACCACCTCGAGCGCCCCCTTCGCCTCGACGACGTCGTTCCGAAGGAGCAGACCGAAGCGGAGGTGCGCCGCCTCCTGGAGCGCGTGCGACTGGAGCCCGACGCCGTGATCGACCGCCGTCCGCACGAGCTCTCCGGCGGGCAGCGTCAGCGCGTCGCGATCGCTCGCGCCCTGGCATCGCGGCCTTCGATCCTGGTGGCCGACGAGCCTGTCTCGATGCTCGACGTGTCCATCCGTCTCGGCGTTCTCAACCTTCTGGCCGATCTCCAGCGCGAAGAGGGGCTAGGTGTGCTTTATATCACGCACGACCTCGCCACTGCTCGCCACTTCAGCGACGAGATCATGGTGCTCAACCAGGGACGCATCGTCGAGCATGGTCCCGCCGACGATGTGATCCTCCGCCCGAGCGATCCTTACACGCAGGAGCTCCGCGCGGCCTCGCCGGACCCCGAGCGCTTCTTCGCCACTGCCGGTCACACCTCGGGAGGTGCATCATGACCGCCGTCGAACCTCAGGCCCCCACCGCCGATGCGGTCGAGATCGGCACGACGGCGACGAAGGTCGTCGCCGGGCGATCGCGGATTCCGTGGCGCTTTCTCGGCGGTCGTGCCGCGTTCTACCTCTTCACGGTGTGGGCGGCGCTGACGATCAACTTCTTCCTGCCGCGCATGATGAAGGGCGATGCGGTCAGCCAGTATCTGGCGCGCAACCGCAACGTCTCGCCTGAGGCGGCGGACGCGCTGCGGGCACTGCTGGGCCTCGACACCGACAAGTCGCTTTTCCAGCAGTACCTCGACTACTGGGCGCTGCTGCTTCGCGGCGATCTGGGGGTGTCTCTGCTGCACGGACTTCGCCCGGTGACCGAGGTGATCGGCCAGGCGCTGCCGTGGACGGTCGGGCTGGTGGGCTTCGCGACGATCGTGTCCTTCTTCATCGGCACGGTGGGCGGAGCGATCATCGGATGGCGACGGGGGAGCAAACTCGACGTCTTCGTCCCCATCACCACGTTCTTGAGCACGATCCCCTACTTCTGGCTGGGGCTGCTCGCGATCGCCGTCTTCTCGGTGAATCTCGGGTGGTTCCCGATCGGTAAGGCCTACGGCGTCGGCATGTCGCCGGGCTTCACCCCTGAATTCATCGGGCAGGTCATCCATCACGGCACGCTCCCGGCCGCGACGATCGTCATCGCCTCACTGGGCGGTTGGATGCTGGGCATGCGCAACATGATGCTCACGGTGCTCGATGAGGACTACATCACCGTGGCGCAGGCCAAGGGCATGCCGCAGCGGCGTGTGCTGTGGCGGTACGCGGCGAGGAACGCCGTGCTGCCGCAGATCCAGAGCTTCGCGTTGTCGATCGGGTTCATCGTCGGCGGCACGATCGTGATGGAGATGGTGTTCAGCTATCCGGGTGTCGGAAAGCTGCTGCTCGATGCCACCAACGCGAAGGACTACGCGTTGATGCAGGGCGTGTTCTTGGTGATCACCCTCTCGGTGCTGGTGGCGAACATCCTGGCCGACATCGCCTATGCATTCCTTGACCCTCGTACGCGCCAGACGGAGGCCTGAACAATGACCACCACATCTGAGCGCCGCAGCAGCGCAGGCACCCCCGAGACGCTGTTGGTGCGCACCAGCAGCGCACGTGGCAGCCAGGGCGAGCCGCGGCAGAGCCCATGGGCGAAGTTCGCTTCAGCCTTCGCGATGTTCCGCAACGGCAAATCGATCACCGGCCTCGCCATCCTCGCGTTCTTCATCCTTGTCGCGATCTTCGCCGACGTGCTCGCGCCGTTCTCGCCGACCCAGATCGACTACACGGCCAGGCTCCAACCGCCCTCGGCCGCGCACTGGCTGGGTACCACCCACATCGGTGAGGACGTCCTGAGCCAGGTGATCCACGGCACGCGCGGGGTCGTCGTTGTCGGCTTCCTCGCGGCGGCGATCGCCACGGTGATCGCGATCACGGTCGGTGTGATCGCCGGCTATCTGTCCGGCTGGAAGAGTGAGGCGCTGTCGGCGCTGACGAATGTGTTCCTGGTGATTCCCGGTCTCCCGCTGATCATCATCGTGGCTGCGATGTTCGAGGACCCGCCTCTTGTGCTGATCGCCGCAGTGCTCGGGATCACCGGTTGGGCATGGGGTGCCCGCGTGCTGCGCGCCCAGACGATGTCGCTGCGCAACCGCGACTTCGTCCAGGCCGCTCGTGCCAACGGCGAGCCACTCGCGCGCATCATCACCAGAGAGATGCTGCCGAACCTGATGGCACTCATCGCCGCGAGTTTCGTCGGCACGGTGACCGCCGCCATCCTCGGGCTCACCACCCTGTCCTACATCGGTGTGATCCCGGTGACGACGTACAACTGGGGCACGATCCTGAACTGGGCGTCGGCCCAGGGCGCATTCGGACAGAACCAGTGGTGGTGGTACATGCCGCCGGGACTCTGCATCGCCGCGATCGGCGTCGCACTCTCACTGATCAACTTCGGCATCGACGAGTACGTCAACCCGCGACTGCGTTCGGCAGGAGAGCGAGCACGCGCGATGAAGAAGAAGGGCCTCGACGTCAACGATGCCGTCACCGCCGTGCGCACATCCGTCGACGCTGAACCGAAAGACAAGAAAAAGAAGTGATGACTGCTGACACCTTGACGCTGCCTTACCTGAACGCGGAGCTGCCGATCGTCGAGCGTGTGGCCGATCTGCTCGGGCGCATGACGTTGGAAGAGAAGATCGGACAGATGCTGCAGCTCGATGCGCGCGACGACCTCGACGATCACGTGCTGCGACGGATGGTCGGTTCGATTCTGCACACGTCACCCGAGCGCATCATTCGGGCCAATCACCTGACCTCACAGACCCGACTGCGCATCCCGCTGCTCGTCGGCGAGGACTGCGTGCACGGCCACTCGTTCTGGCCAGGGGCCACGATCTACCCGACGCAGCTCGGCATGGCCGCATCGTGGAACGCGCCGCTGTTGGAGAAGGTCGCGAGGGCGACGGCCGTCGAGGTGGCGGCGACCGGCATCCATTGGACCTTCTCTCCCGTTCTCTGCATCTCACGCGACCTGCGCTGGGGACGCGTGAACGAGACCTTCGGAGAGGACCCCTTCCTCATCGGCGAGTTCGCCTCGGCGATGGTGCGCGGTTATCAGGGCGAGGGGCTGCAGGATCCGACCGCGATCCTCGCCACGGCGAAGCACTTCGCCGGATACTCCGAAACCCAGGGCGGGCGCGATGCCAGCGAAGCCGACATCTCTCGCCGGAAGCTGCGCAGCTGGTTCCTGCCGCCCTTCGAGCGCGTCGCCCGCGAAGGCTGCCGTTCGTTCATGCTCGGCTATCAGACCATGGACGGCGTGCCGATCACGACGAACGACTGGCTGCTCAGTGATGTGCTGCGCGGTGAGTGGGGCTACACTGGAACGCTCATCACCGACTGGGACAACGTCGGGCGCATGGTCTGGGAACAGCACGTGCACCCTGACATCACCCGCGCCGCCGCTGCCGCGGTCACCGCAGGCAACGACATGGTGATGAACACTCCCACCTTCTTCGAGGGCGCTCTGGATGCTGTCGCGAAGGGCTTGCTCGCCGCAGACGCTTTCGACGCCGCTGTCGAGCGGATCCTCACGCTGAAGTTCGAACTCGGGCTGTTCGAGAATCCGCGAGTACCGGTTGATGGGCTGGACGAGATCGTCGGAAGCGCCGAGCACGCGGCACTGAACCTCGAGATCACTCGACGCTCGCTCGTGCTGCTCGAGAACGACGGACTGCTGCCACTGACGCCTTCGGCGACGACGCGCCTCGCCGTTCTCGGTCCGCTCGCCGATGACGCACAGACGCAGCTCGGAGACTGGGCGGGCGGTTCGGGTCAGGCAGGCTGGTTGGACGGTCAGCCGCGCGAGATGATCAGCACCGTTCTGGACGGGCTGCAGGCGATCGCGCCGTGGGAGATCGTGCACGCGCGGGGCGCTGACATTCTCACGCTCGAGCCAGATCCGGCGGGCGCGACCTGGCCGGACGGGCAGCCTCGGCCGCCGGTCGTGAACCCCTGCCCGCCAGATGACGCGCAGATCGCTGAAGCGGTGGCCGCGGCAGAAGCCGCAGATGTGGTCGTCGTCGTGGTCGGCGACCGCATCGAGCTGATCGGCGAGGGAAAGTCGACGGCGACCCTCGAACTTCTCGGCGGCCAGAACGCACTGCTGGATGCCGTGGTCGAGACCGGTACCCCCGTGGTCGTGGTATTGCTGGCATCGAAGCCGCTGGTGCTGCCAGCCTCCGTGCAGCGCGCGGCTGCCGTGCTGTGGGTCGCGAATCCCGGAATGCAGGGCGGCCGCGCGATCGCCGAGCTGATCACCGGGGCCATCGAGCCGACCGGGCGCCTGCCGATCTCGTTCGCACGTCACGCCGGCCAGCAGCCGACGTACTACAACCAGATCCGCGGGCAGCACGGCGACCGCTACGCCGACCTCACACAGTCGCCCGCCTGGGCGTTCGGTGAGGGGCTGTCGTACACGACCGTCGCCTATGACGACCTCGTGATCGAAGAGACGGCTCTCACGGCATCCGATGGCATCGTCGCGCACGTGAGCATCACTAATACGGGCCCACGTCCGACGATCGAGACCGTGCAGGTGTACGTGCGCGACGCCGTGACCAGCGTGAGTTGGACCGACAAGGAGCTAAAAGCCTACGAGCAGGTGGCGTTGGCGCCGGGCGAGAGCGCGCGCGTGCGGATCGAATTGCCCGTGGCCGAGTGCACGATCGTGGATGCCGTCGGGCGCCGCGTCGTCGAAGCGGGGGAGTTCGAACTGCTGGTCGGGCCGTCTTCGCGAAACGAGGTGCTGCTCTCGGCGGGATTCACGGTCTCCGACCCCGGATAGGGTGGATCTGCCCCGTTCGGGGCGCTCATCCCACTGGAGTCCTCGTGACCACAACCGTTGACGACCGCGCCCGCTACCGGGCCAGCCCTTCCGTACTCGATGCGCTGAAGAGCCCGAGACTGCTGACTCGCGAGGTGCTCGCGGGGCTCGTCGTCGGACTCGCGCTCATCCCCGAGGCGATCGCCTTCTCGATAATCGCGGGCGTCGATCCGAAGGTCGGACTGTTCTCCGCGTTCATCATGGCGGTGTCGATCGCGTTCGTCGGCGGACGCCCGGCGATGATCAGTGCGGCGACCGGAGCGGTGGCGCTCGTGATCGCACCCGTCATGCGCGAGCACGGGATGGACTACTTCATCGCGACCGTGCTGCTGGCCGGAGTCTTCCAGGTCCTGCTCGCCGTGCTCGGCGTCGCCAAACTCATGCGTTTCATCCCGCGCAGTGTCATGACCGGTTTCGTCAACGCTCTCGCGATCCTCGTCTTCCTGGCGCAGCTGACCCACCTGATCGACGTGCCGTGGCTGGTCTATCCGCTCGTGGCGGCCGGCATCCTCATCATGGTGCTGATGCCGCGCATCACGAAGGTGATCCCTGCGCCGCTCGTATCGATCATCCTGATCACGGCTGTCGTGGTGGTGTTCGCGCTCGACGTGCCCACCGTGGGTGACGAGGGCGAGCTTCCTCGAAGCCTTCCCGAGCTTTTCGTCCCGAACGTCCCTCTCACCTGGGAGACCTTCACGATCATCGCGCCCTTCGCCCTGGGCATGGCCCTGGTGGGTCTGCTCGAATCTCTCATGACGGCGAAGCTGGTCGACGAGATCACCGACACGCATTCACGCAAGACACGAGAGGCCTGGGGCCAGGGGGTGGCGAACCTGCTCTCCGGTTTCTTCGGCGGCATGGGCGGATGCGCCATGATCGGTCAGACGATGATCAACGTGAAGGTCTCGGGCGCACGCACACGCATCTCGACGTTCTGTGCAGGTGTGTTCCTGCTGGTTCTCGTCGTCACGCTGGGCGATGTCGTGGCGATCATCCCGATGGCCGCCCTCGTCGCCGTGATGATCATGGTGTGCGTCGCGACCTTCGACTGGCACAGCATCCGTCCGTCGACTTTGAAGCGGATGCCCAAGAGCGAGACGCTCGTCATGGTCTCCACCGTCGTTCTGGTCGTGATCACCGAGAACCTCGCCATCGGCGTCGTGGCCGGAGTGCTCATCGCCTCGGTGCTGTTCGTGCGGCGCGTCGCCCATGTGGTGACCGTGTCGCGCACGCTGAGCGACGGCACCGCCCACTACGTCGTCGACGGCGAGCTGTTCTTCGCCTCCAGCAACGACCTGACGACCCAGTTCGAATACTCGGAGGACCCGGAGCGCATCGTGATCGACATGTCGCGCTCGCACATCTGGGACGCGTCGACGGTGGCCGCGCTCGACGCCATCACGACCAAATACGCCAATCACGGAAAGCAGGTCGAGCTCGTCGGGATGAACGACGCGACCGGCGCATTCCACGGCAGGTTGAGCGGGGGCTTCCCCGCGGCGTGATCGCCTGCGCCACCACCGTCGGTCACTGAGCCTGTCGAAGTGTCCGTCGCTAGCCTGCGGAAGTGTCCGGCCCTTCGACAGGCTCAGGGGGCGGGCAAGCTCAGGGAGCGGGAACGCTCAGGGGGCGGGCGGCGGCAGCAGCTCTTCGACGAGCTTCTCGATGCGCCCGCGGATGTCATCCCGGATCGGCCGCACGGCCTCGATCCCCTGTCCGGCCGGATCCTCGAGTTCCCAGTCTTCGTAGCGTTTGCCGGGGAAGATCGGGCAGGCATCGCCGCATCCCATCGTGATGACGACGTCGGAGGCTTTGACCGCATCGGTCGTCAGCACTTTCGGCTGTTCTGCGGTGATGTCGACACCGACCTCGGCCATGGCATCCACCGCTGTCGGATTGATCTGCTCTGCCGGCATCGATCCTGCGGAGCGCACGTCGATGCGGTCTCCGGCGATGGCTCGGAGGAATCCGGCGGCCATCTGGGATCGTCCGGCGTTGTGGACGCAGACGAAGAGGACGCTGGGGGTCGTGGCCTTCTCGGTCATCGTGCCTCCTGAAGGGAAAGGGCGCGGCGGCTGCCGATCTGTAGCGTAGCGGGTGCCGCACAACAGCCGTCACCGGGTGCGTCGAACTCAGCGGCTCCTCCGCAGACACCGGTGTCGGGAAGGACGAGTTCGTCTCGCGCCGCGGCCTCGTGGTCGCCGGCGAGATGCGCCACGACGCTGCGTACCTGCTCGTATCCGGTCAAGGCGAGGAAGGTGGGTGCGCGTCCATAGCTCTTCGCGCCGATGATGAACATGTCAGTCTCGGGCTGCATGAGTTCGCGTGCGCCGGTGGCGCCGACAGATCCGCAGGAGTGGATGTTCGGATCGATCGCCGCGGCGATGCCGACAACGGCCTCAAGCGCCGGATCGAGTGCGGTGCGCACCTCGCGCAACATCTCGGTGTCGGGCCGGAATCCGGTCAGTGCGAAGACGTGGGCGACGCCTTCGACGCGGCGGTCGTCGTCGGCGATGACGGTCAGCCCTGCGTCGCCCTGATCGAAACCGCTGACGCGGAACCCGGTCGTGATCTCGACAAGGCCGGCGTCGACCAGCGAGCGCACACGACCCCCAAGCGCTGCCCGTTCAGGGAGTTCGTCTCCGGAGCCGCCGCCGAACACTCTCGCCACGCTGCTTCGCCGCAGCAGCCAGCTCACTCGCGTGCCCGGCGTGTGGCGCGCCGACTCGGCCAGTCGCGTCACGGCATGCGTTGCGGAGTGCCCGGACCCGACGACCGCAACGTGCCGGCCGGCGTAGGAATCGACGTCTTCGGGGATCCGGTAGGAGATCTGCGGGGAGGCTGCTGCCTCGCCGATGGCCGCAACCCCTTCAGCTCCGGCCGGATTCGGCTGGTGCCATGTGCCGCTGGTATCTATCACTGCGCGTGCCAGCAGGCGCTGCTCGATGCCTGACTCATCGATCGTGCGGATGATGAATGGCTGCGCATCACGGTCGGCGTCGACGACCTTGTCCCGTGCTCGGCGTGAGACTCCGATCACCGTCGTGCCGTACCGCACGCGTGTGCCGAGGGCCGCGGCGAGAGGCGCGAGGTAGGCGTCGATCCACTGCGAGCCGGTCGGGTAGCCGGACGTCGGAGCGTGCCAACCGGTGGATTCGAGCAGGCGGCGTGCTGCGGCATCCATCAGTTCCGGCCATGCCGAGAACAGTCGGATGTGGCCCCACTCGGCGACGGCCGCCGCCGGCGTGTTGCCGCGTTCGAGAACCACCGTCGCCATGCCGCGCTCTGAGGCATGTGCGGCTGCGGCCAACCCTTGTGGTCCGGCGCCGATGATGACGATCGGAAGCTCAGACATCTGACTCCTCAAATTGAAGTTGTTCAATATGAAGAGCGTGACTTACCTATCGAAGAATGTCAATACGTGCGAGAATGTGCCTGTGAGCCTGTCGACCACCATCGAAGCGACATCCTGCTGCGCGCCCCGCGTCACCTCGGCGCTGGCGCAGGACGAAGCCGAGCGCATCGCGCGCGTCTTCAAAGCGCTCGGAGATCCCACAAGGGTGCGTCTGCTCTCGCTCATCGCCGCTGGCGAGGGCGGAGAGGCCTGCATCTGCGACCTCACGGATCCGGTCGGCCTGTCGCAGGGCACCGTTTCGCATCATATGAAGCTTCTCACCGAAGCGGGTCTGGTCACACGCGAGCAGCGCGGCAAGTGGGCGTATTTCGCCGTCGAGTTCGAGGCGCTCGCGACGGCTGCCGACGCACTGCGCCCAGTTCACTGAGGCAGCGCGGATTCTTCTTCGTTCTCGTCGTCGGGCGCGACCCGCCGGTACCGACGGTTTCGGATGCCGAGCAGGATCGATGCGGCGATGGCGGCGACGACGGATGCCGTGAGGATCGCAACCTTGGCATGATCATGCGGGGCGGTGCCGGCGGCGAAGCTGAGCTCGGCGACGAGAAGCGACACGGTGAATCCGATTCCGGCGAGCAGGCCCACACCGATGAGATCGACCCAGCGTAGGTCTGGATCGAGGTCGATGCGCCTCACCCGCGTGATGATCCAGGTCGCCAGAGTGATGCCGAGCGGCTTGCCGACGACGAGCGCGAGCACGATGCCCACAACGATGGGGTCGGTGAACGCAGAGGCGAAACCCTCGGCGCCGCCGATGGCGACGCCGGCCGAGAAGAACGCGAAGATCGGCACGGCAAAGCCTGCAGACAACGGCCGGAAGCGGTGCTCGAAGATCTCGGCCAGGCCTGGTCCGGCATCCGGTTCGCGCTGTGCCTTCTTGTGCAGCACGGGAATCGTGAACCCGAGGAGAACACCGGCTATCGTCGCGTGAACCCCCGACGCATGGACGAGAGCCCACGCCACGACGCCGAGCGGCAGCAGGATGAACCAGGCAGCAGATGGCCGCAGGTGGAAGAAGTCGCGGTAGCGCTGGGCGACGAAGCCATAGACCGCGATCACGACGATCGCGAGAAGGAGCGGGACGATGTCGATCGTCTCGGTGTAGAAGATCGCGATGATCGCGATGGCGATCAGATCGTCGACGACCGCCAGCGTGAGAAGGAAGATTCGCAGCGCGCTGGGCAGATGCGAGCCGATGAGCGCCAGCACAGCGACGGCGAAGGCGATGTCGGTCGCAGTGGGGATGGC